>JAYVRP010000784.1:0-15923 GCA_043776215.1 Rhodoferax sp.
GTCATTGCACGGGCCACCGGTCGCGACCTCAAGGACTGCGCTGTCTATGCGCGCGAAGGAGTCACCGGCGCACGCGATCCGTCCACCATCGGTTTTGCCACCATCCGTGGTGGCGACATCGTGGGTGACCACACGGTGCTGTTCGCCGGCACCGGTGAACGGATCGAGATCACACACAAATCATCGAGCCGCGAAACATACGCACAGGGCAGCCTGCGCGCTGCGCGTTTCCTCAACGGGCACACGCGCGGCCTGTTCGACATGTTTGACGTACTCGGCCTCCGGTCTGTCACCGCCCCCAGGGCATGAGTGTCCTGCAACTGCTCGCCGATGGCGACGCTGTCACCAGGCTGGTGGGCATCGTGCTGCTGTTGATGTCGACCGGCAGCTGGGTGGTGATTCTCTGGAAAAGCTGGCTTCTGCGCCGCGCCAACATCGATGTGCGGCGAAGCACCGCTGCTTTCTGGCAGGCTGCCGATGTCGATGAGGGTCAGCGCAAGGCCGGAGCCTTTGACCGCGAATCACTGGTGGTCCCCCTGGTTGCCGCCACCAACATCCAGCACGATGGCACACTTGCCACCGCCGGGGACCGGTCGCAGCAGTTGACCCGCGTTCTGCGCCAGGCCCTGCACACCGTGCTGTTGAGGCTGCAGTACGGACAAGTGCTGCTGGCGACCGTTGGCTCCACGGCGCCATTTGTCGGATTGCTCGGCACCGTCTGGGGCATCTACCACGCATTGATTGGTATCTCCAGCGCGGGGCAGATCACCATCGACCGGATTGCCGGCCCGGTCGGCGAATCGCTGATCATGACTGCCGCCGGTCTTGCCGTCGCGATTCCCGCCGTCCTGGCCTACAACGTTCTGGGGCGCCTGATTGGCCGGATCGAGGCCGACCTGGAGGGTTTTGCGCGCGATCTGCGCGAGCTCCTCCTGAGCAATGGCGCGTCCGACACCAGGTCGGGAGGTTGACCATGGCTTTCGGTCGCCTTGAGCGGTCCCACGGTGACCCCCCCATGAGCGACATCAACATGACGCCGCTGATCGACGTGATGCTGGTGCTGGTGGTGATCTTCATCATCACCGCCCCGCTTCTGGCCAGCTCGATCCGGCTGGACCTGCCGCGCAGCGACGCGGCCACGGCCAGTGACGCGCCCCAGTCAGTTCTGGTGGTTCTGGACAGGGCCGGTCAGGTGTTCCTTGCCGACCAGCCCGTCACGCCGGCACAACTCGCCACCCGTCTGACCGCGATTGCCGGGCGTAACCCGGACACTGAGGTGCAGCTGCGCGCCGATGCCGCTGTGCCGTATGGCCGGGTGGTCGAGGTGATCGGTGTCGCGCAAAAGGCCGGGCTGAGCCGGATCGGTTTCATCGCTGACGCCCGGCTGGCCCCCGGATAGGCGCCACGCACTCGCGTACGGGGCCTGTGTGTCGGCCTCACCTGTCCCCGGGGGCAGCGCCTAGAATCACACAGACGCGGCATTTGCGCCGCCAGACCCCCCGCCATGCACGAAAAATACGACCCTCTCGACGTTGAAAATGCCGCCCGCCAGCACTGGCAATCGCGCGACGCCTACCGCGTGACCGAAGACGCCAGCCGCAAGAAGTTCTACGCCTGCTCGATGTTGCCGTACCCCAGCGGAAAACTGCACATGGGCCATGTGCGCAACTACACCATCAACGACATGCTGGCGCGTTACCTGCGCATGAAGGGCTTCAACGTCCTGATGCCCATGGGCTGGGATGCGTTCGGGCTGCCAGCCGAAAACGCGGCACTGAAAAACGATGTACCTCCAGCCAAGTGGACCTCCGAGAACATCGCCTACATGAAGCAGCAGATGCAGGCTCTCGGGCTGGCCATCGACTGGAGCCGTGAGATCGCCACCTGCGACCCGAGTTATTACAAGTGGAACCAGTGGTTGTTCCTGAAGATGCTGGAGAAGGGCATCGCCTACCGCAAGACGCAGATCGTCAACTGGGACCCGGTGGACCAGACCGTGCTGGCCAACGAGCAAGTCATCGACGGCAAGGGCTGGCGCACGGGGGCCACCGTCGAGAAGCGGGAGATTCCTGGTTACTACCTGAAGATCACCGACTACGCCAGCGAGTTGCTGGACTGTGTGGACGAGGGCCTGCCCGGCTGGCCTGAACGCGTCAAGCTGATGCAGGAAAACTGGATTGGCAAGAGCGAGGGTGTGCGCTTCGCGTTCACCCACGATATCCATGCTTCGGATGGCACGTGCATCGGCGGCGGCAGGATGTATGTATTCACCACTCGCGCCGACACCATCATGGGGGTCACCTTTTGCGCGGTGGCGCCGGAGCATCCGCTGGCAACGCACGCGGCAAAATCCAACCCGGCACTGGCCGCCTTCATCGAGGAATGCAAGCGCGGCGGCACCACCGAGGCCGAACTCGCGGTGCGCGAAAAAGTGGGCATGCGCACCGGGCTTCACGTCACGCATCCGCTCAACGGCCACAAGATCGAGCTCTGGGTCGGCAACTACGTGCTCATGGGTTATGGCGACGGTGCGGTCATGGGGGTGCCGGCCCATGACGAGCGCGATTTCATTTTTGCGCGCAAGTACGGCATCCCGATTGTTGAAGTGGTGCTGATCGACGGCCTCATCTTCGACTACGACAACTGGCAGGACTGGTACGGCGACAAACAGCGCGGCGTCACCATCAATTCCGACAGTTTCAGCGGGCTCGCCTACCAGGAAGCTGTCAACGCCATCGCGCACGCGCTGCAGGTACGCGGCCTGGGCGAGAAGAAAACCACCTGGCGCCTGCGCGACTGGGGCGTGAGCCGCCAGCGTTACTGGGGCACGCCGATCCCCGTGATCCATTGCCCGCAGCACGGCGCGGTGCCCGTGCCCGAGAAGGATCTTCCGGTCGTGCTGCCGCAGGACTGCGTTCCGGACGGTTCCGGCAACCCGCTGAACACCCATGAAGGTTTCCATGCCGGCGTGACGTGTCCGATCTGCGGCGTCGCTGCCCGGCGCGAGACCGACACGATGGACACCTTCGTCGATTCCTCGTGGTACTACATGCGTTATTGCGACCCGAAAAGCGACCAGGCCATGGTGGGTGCCGGCACCAAGTACTGGATGCCGATGGACCAGTACATCGGTGGTATTGAACATGCCATCCTGCATCTGCTGTACGCCCGTTTCTGGACCAAGGTGATGCGCGACATGGGGCTGGTCCATTTCGACGAACCGTTCACCAAGCTGCTGACCCAGGGCATGGTGCTCAACCACATTTACTCGCGCAAAAAGAACGGGAGCGGCATCGAGTACTTCTGGCCGCAGGATGTCGAGGATATTCACGACGCCACCGGACGGGTCATTGCCGCGCGCTGCAAGTCCGACGGGTCGATGGTGAACTACGAAGGCGTGGGCACCATGAGCAAGAGCAAGAACAACGGGGTCGATCCGCAGGACCTGATCGAGAAATATGGTGCCGATACCGCGCGGATCTACACCATGTTCACGGCGCCGCCAGAAGCCACGCTCGAGTGGAACGATGCGGCCGTCGAGGGTTCCTACCGCTTCTTGCGCCGCGTCTGGAATTATGCGGCGCGGCTGGGCAGCGCCTCGCCAGCCTCCACCGACGGTAGCGCTCCAGGCTATGGCCGGGCAGCCAGCGACTTGCGCCGCGAGATTCATAGCGTGTTCAAGCAGGTGGACTACGACTACCAGCGCATGCAGTACAACACCGTCGTCTCGGGCGCCATGAAAATGCTCAACGCGCTGGAAGACTTCAAGGGCGACGGCTCGGCCACCGACACCCAGGTTGCGCATGAAAGCCTGAATATGCTGGTGCGTTGCCTGTACCCGGTCACGCCCCACATCGCACAGCAGCTTTGGACCGGCCTGGGCTACGACAAGACGCGGGGCGAACTGCTGGACGCGCCCTGGCCGGAAATGGATCCCGCAGCCTTGAAGCAAGAGGAGGTAGAACTGATGTTGCAGGTCAACGGCAAGTTGCGTGGTGCGATCCGCGTGCCTGCCGGCGCCACGAACGAAGCCATCGAAGCCGCTGCGCTGGCCAACGAAGTGTTCATCAAGCTGGCCGCAGGGGCTGGCGTGCGCCGCGTCATCGTGGTACCGGGTCGCCTCGTGAACGTGGTGATCTGATGCTGCAACGCCGGTTGTTTCTGGCAGCAGGCAGCGCCCTCACCGTGTCCGCCTGCGGATTCCAGTTGCGCGGCGCGCCGACGCTGGCATTCGAATCGCTGTTCGTCAACGTCGCCGAAACATCGGCGCTGGGCAACGAGCTCAAACGCAACCTGGGGGCGCTCGGGTCTGTGCGGATCATCAGTGACCCTGCCTTGCTCAACAGTGCACAGGCGGTACTGGACATCTTGTCCGAGTTGCGCGAGAAAACCGTGGTCGGCGTCAACGCGAGCGGCCAGGTGCGGGAGTTCCAGCTTCGGGTGCGTATCCGTTTCAGGCTGCGCACCCCGCAGGGCAAGGAGCTTATTCCCGATACCGAAATGCTGCAGCAGCGCGACATCAGCTTCAACGAATCCGCGGTGCTGGCCAAGGAGGCGGAGGAAGGTCTGATGTACCGCGACATGCAAAGCGATATCGTGCAGCAGCTCATGCGCCGGCTGGCGGCGGTGCGCACGCTCTGACCTCAGCGCTGGCGCGCAAGATTCTTGCGAGGCCGCTTCGGTGCAGCCTTGTCGGGCGGCTTCTCGCTGTAGAGATACCCGGCGATGGCTTCGGTCAACTTTTCGGCCTGTCGCACATGGTCGTGGCCACGCAGCATCAGGCTGGTCACCAAAGCCTCGATCACCAGCATGGCGGCGGTCGCACTGCTCGACATGACCGGATGCGCAGCGCCAGCCAGCAGCGTGTCGTGGGCCCAGGGAATGAACGGTGAAGCCATCGAATCGGTGATCACGACCACCCGGGCGCCGCGGTCACGCGCGTAACGGGTGAGCGTCACGGCGTCACTGGCATACCGCGGGAACGACACGACGGTCAGTAAGTCAGCGGGTCCGATGTTCATCAAACGACCCGCGGCGACCTCGGTGCCACCGAATTCGACCACGTTGATCACCTGCCGACAAAACGGCTGGAGGTGCAACGACAACATGGCCGCCAGATGGGCACTGAGGCCAAACCCGAGGGTATAGACCGTCTGCGCCGCAAGGATCCGGTCAGCGATGGCTGCCAGTCGGGGCATGTCCAGGCCGGCGACTGTGGCCCGCAGGTTATCCAGGGTGGTCTGCAGGCTTTCCGCGATCACGGGGTTGCGTTGCGGTGCCGCCGGGTCACCCCGCTCCAGGGCATCCTTCAGCTTCTCGATCGGATGAAACATGGGCGGCAACGCGCTCTGCAGCGCGTCGGCCATGCCGCCGCGCAAGGCGGCAAAGCCACCAAACCCCAAAGTTCGCGCGAACCGGCTCAAGGTCGCGGTGGACGTGCCGGTATGGACCGCAAGCTCCTCGATCCCCCACGCAGTCGCCCGCACCGGGTTGCGCAGCAGGAAGTCCGCGATCACCACATTGGAACCCCTGCCCTCGGACAGCACCTGCCGCAGCGCCACACCCAGAGCGGACTGGGCAAACGTCGTCTCCACCGGGGTGGATGAGACTTGCGTGGCGGTGGTCTTGCTTCGTGTCATTGGATTGCCTGGCACGATTATGAGCGGCACGTTGATCCACTTTTCGTCAGGGTATGTACTGATATTTACACATATTGCCGTTATGAAAATATTCGAACATAATCCGCAACATCGCTTACCCCATTCAACCTGTTCACCTCATCTGGAGCCCTCATGATTCGCAAACTGACCACTGCCACGGTGATGATCGCCGCCTTGACTACCCCCTTCGCCACGTGGGCCCAGGCGCCCGACT
This sequence comes from Rhodoferax sp., assembly GCA_043776215.1. Lineage (GTDB taxonomy): Bacteria > Pseudomonadota > Gammaproteobacteria > Burkholderiales > Burkholderiaceae_C > CAISIP01. The sequence continues at coordinate 5,875 of JAYVRP010000784.1, forward strand.
GGGCCAAGATCCGCATCGGGGTTGAAGCCAACTACCCGCCGTTTTCCCTCATGGGTCCGGACGGCAAGTTCTCCGGCTTCGACATCGATATCGCCAATGCCATCTGCGCCCAGATCAAGGCCGAGTGCACCATGGTCTCGCAGGAGTGGGACGGCATGATGCCAGCCCTCAACGCCAAGAAATTCGACATGATCGTGGCCTCGATGTCGATCACCGAAGAACGCAAGAAGTCGGCTGACTTCAGCGACTCCTACTACGACATTCCCTCCACCTGGATTGCCAAGGCCGGCTCCTACAAGGAGGTCAATGCCGCTGCTCTCAAGGGCAAGAAGATCATCGTCACGCGCAACACGCCGCGCGCCAAATTCGTCCAGGACAACTTCAAGGACAGCGAGATCCTGCTGGTGGCCAAGGAGGCCGAAGTCACCATGGAACTGGCCGCCGGCCGGGGTGACATCGGCTTCGGTTCCTCGCTCGCGGCCACGGCGGCGTTCCTGAAGGCTCCCGAAGGCAAAGCCTACAGCCGCGTCGGCGCTCCCGTGACGCTGGGCGGTGCAGCCCAGGGTGGGGGTGTCGGCATCGCGATGCGCAAAGGTGAAGACGCCCTGCGCACCAAGGTCAATGCCGCCTTGAAGGCGATCACCGCCAATGGCGCCTACAAGACCATCAACGACAAGTACTTCGACGTCAATATCCGCGGCCAGTAAGGCCACGATGGCAGCCGCCCATGCTGTACGGATACCTGCCGGCAATCCTCGAGGGGCTGGTGCTGACACTCAAGGTATCGGCCCTGTCACTGGCGATCGCCTGCGTGTTCGGCATGCTGGGCGCCATCGCCAAGCTCTCCGGCTCGCGGGCGGCGCGCTGGAGCGCCGAGGTCTACACCACCCTGATCCGCGGCATGCCCGAGCTGGTGCTGATGCTGCTGATCTTCTATGGCGGGCAGATCGGCATCAACAAGCTGGCCGATGCACAAGGTTGGGGGTACATTGACGTGCCGCCCTTTGCGGCCGGCGTGCTGACCATCGGTTTCATCTTTGGCGCCTACCTCACTGAAACGTTCCGAGGCGCGATCCTGGCCGTGCCGCGGGGGCAGGCCGAAGCCGGCGCAGCGTTCGCCCTGTCCCGGGCACAGGTGATGCGCCGCATCGTGCTGCCGCAGATGGTGCGCCATGCGATACCCGGCTTCGCCAACAACTGGCTCATCATGATCAAGGCCTCGGCCCTGGTGTCCATCATCGGGCTGGACGACATGGTGCACCGTGCCGGGCTCGCCGCAGCCACCACGCGAGCCCCTTTCACCTTCTACATGGCCGTGGCCCTGATCTACCTCACCTTGACCAGCGTGTCGATTTTCGTGCTCTCGCGCGTGGAAACGCGTTACAGCCTGGGCGTGAAGAAAGTGCAGTTCTGAAATGAAACGCGCGGTGACTGGGGCCAAATGTCAAACACAAATGAGCCACGATGTTGGTGGCTCGGCTTTGGCAGTTTGTCTTCTCGCGGCTTGCGATTTTGGCAGCGGCAAAGGCACGTGGGGACAGGCCGCAGCGCTTCACAGTTGCGGTCGGGCACTGAACGCGCCGACTGCGCTGCGGTGTTGGCTCCGGCATAACAAGCGCTTCGCGCAGTTGTTAGCCTTCGCCCCAACTTCGTTGTCGGTCTTGCGGCCGCGTCGCGGAACTCACTGCGTTCGCGTCGCTCTCTCCGTTCAAACAGCTGCGACGAGAATGATGACGAGCCGCGCTTCGCGCTGGGCCGCAAGCCCTGGCCTTGCAGGCCGCTCCGGGCCATTGGCCCTGCCGCTCGCCGCAACAGAGGCGCGCTGCGGCCTGTCCCCACGTGCCTTTGCAGATGCGCTCTTGGTTTTCGGAAGTCCGAACACCAAAGACACAGCGTCGCGGCAGGCGGTGGCCGGCGGGGGCGATCTCTGGGGCGCCGAGGAGCGCAGCCCAGGGGGTGGCGCGCGCAGCGCGCTTCGTCAACATTCTCGGCGCGGTTGTTCGAACGGAGTGCGCGCAGCGCGCGTAGTGAGTTCTGCGCCGCACCCCCTGGGCGAGCACCACAGGGCAGTCGGCGCGTCCAGCGCCCGACCGCTCCAGTGTGAGCCCCCGCCGGCCACCGCCTGCCGCGCCGCGCGCACATTCGCGCCTGCTGCTTGTCAGCCTGCGCCAATCGACTGCTGCGGACGAACCCAAGCACGCTGGAGCGACTGACATGGATTGGCAAATCGTCATCGACAGCCTCCCGCAGTATGTGGGCGGGATTCGCACCACGCTGGTGTTGCTGCTCATCAGCCTGACCAGTTCGTTTCTGCTGGCGGTGCCATTGGCGGTGGCGCGGGTTTCGCCGCGCCAATGGGTCAGCAAGCCGGTATGGTTCTACACCTATGTGCTGCGCGGCACGCCGCTGCTGGTACAACTGTTCATCATCTACCACGGGCTGGCGCAGTTCGAAGCGGTGCGCGAAAGTGTTGCCTGGGTGCTGCTGAAGAATGCCTGGTTCTGCGCCTGGCTGGCGTTCACGCTCAACTCCACCGCCTACACCACCGAAATCTTTGCCGGCGCCCTGAAAGCCACGCCGGTGGGGGAAATCGAGGCTGCGCGCGCCTACGGTCTGGGGGGCTTCAAACTCTACAGCCGGGTACTGCTGCCCAGCGCGCTGCGCCGCGCCTTGCCTCAGTACAGCAACGAAGTGGTGGGTCTGATGCACGCCACCGCGATTGCCAGCACCGTCACGCTGGTCGACATCACCCGCGTCGCACGCGATGTCAACGCCACCCACCTGCTGGTCACCGAGTCCTTCGGCGTGGCGGCGGTCATCTACTTCGTGCTGACCTTCTCGCTGGTCGGCATGTTCAAGCTGCTGGAACACAAGTTCCTGCGCCACCTGCGTCCCCAATCGGTCGCCAGCCAGCCGATCCGGGCCTGAGCCCGCCACGCGTCCCGCACCCATGCACATCGACACTATCGAACTCCAAAGCGACAGCCCCGGCGCGCACCACCATATCCAGGTGCTCCGCTTCGGCACGCCCGGCGCCGGGCCCAAGGCGTATGTCCAGGGGGCCCTGCATGCGGACGAGGTGCCGGCCATTCTGGTGGCGCAGCAACTGCGCCGGCGACTGGAAGCGCTGCAGGGTGCCGGTCAATTGACGGGGGAGGTGGTGCTGGTTCCCTGCGCCAACCCGCTGGGTTTGTCCCAGCAGCTACTGGGCCAGCACCATGGCCGCTTCGACCTGCGCGATGGCGGCAATTTCAACCGCGGCTTCCCGGACCTGTCCGCCACCGTACTCGATGCCGTGCGCAACCACGTGGGCGCTGACGAGCGACACAACACGCGCCTGATTCGCGCCGCGTTGCGGGACCTCGTCGGCAAGCGCGAGGCCCGCAACAGTGCCGAGGACCTGAAGAACCGATTGTTGGGGCTCGCCATCGATGCCGACGTGGTGCTGGACCTGCATTGCGACACCGACGCAGTCATGCACCTCTATGCGCTGACACCCCAGGCCGAGATGGCACGGGAACTTGGCACCGCACTCGGTGCCCACGCGGTGCTGCTGGCGACCGAGTCGGGCGGCTCGCCCTTTGACGAAGCCTGTACCCGTCCCTGGTACCAGTTGCAACAGGCCTTGCCTGGCGTGCCGATTGCCCTGGCCTGCTTTGCCGCGACGGTCGAATTGCGTGGCGAAGCCGATACCTGCCACGCACTGGCCGGGAAGGACGCGGATGCGCTGGTCGAGTTCCTGCGCCTGCGCGGCGTGGTCGCCGGACCGGCCGGCGCACTGCCGGACGCGCTGTGCGCCCCCACGCCGCTGGCCGGCTCCGAGCCGATCACCGCACCGCATGCCGGCGTGGTGGTGTTTCTCCGCCGCAGCGGCGAACGGGTGAGTGCCGAGGAACCCATCGCCGATCTCGTGGACCCGCTCAGCGGCGCCATCACCACGCTGTTTTGCACCGGTGCCGGCGTGCTGTACGCCCGCTGCGGTTCGCGCTGGGCCCACCCTGGCAAGCGGCTGGCGAAGATCGCCGGCACCTCCCCCACGCGCACAGGCGCGCTCCTGAGCCCCTGAACAAAGGCTGGCCCCCCCCCCCCCGCGCCAGGCAAACCCGCCATGAGCACCGACCGGCCGCCCGACGGCGCTCGCACCGCAGTGCGCAACACGAAAGTACCCCAATGAACCCGAACATCTACCTGCAGGCAGACGACATCCGAAAACGCTTCGGGAGCAACGAAGTCCTCAAGGGGGTGAGTGTGCAGGCACGCGCCGGCGACGTGATCTCCATGATCGGGTCGAGCGGATCGGGCAAGAGCACCTTCCTGCGCTGCCTGAACCTGCTGGAGCAACCCAACACCGGGCGTATCGTGCTCGATGGCGAAGAGCTCGAACTGGTCCCCGACAAGAGCGGCGCGCTCCGGGTGCGGCATCCGGCGCAGTTGCAGCGCCTGCGCAGCCAGGTATCGATGGTGTTCCAGCACTTCAACCTGTGGGCCCACATGACCGCACTGCAGAACGTGATGGAAGCCCCGGTGCATGCGCTGGGCCTGGGCAAGGCCGAAGCCCTGGAGCGTGCCACGCGTTACCTGCAGCGCGTGGGTGTCTACCACCGCAAGGATGCTTTTCCGGCGCACCTCTCGGGTGGCGAACAGCAACGCGTGGCCATCGCCCGCGCATTGGCGATGGAGCCCAAGGTGATGCTGTTCGACGAGCCCACCTCCGCGCTGGACCCGGAACTGGTGGGCGAAGTGCTGCGTGTCATGCGCTCGGTCGCCGAAGACGGCCGCACCATGATCGTCGTCACGCACGAGATGGGATTTGCGCGCGAGGTCAGCAACCATGTCGTGTTCCTGCACCAGGGGCAGATCGAAGAGCAGGGTGATCCGAACGAGGTGCTGCAGAACCCGTGCAGCGAGCGCCTGCGCGCCTTCCTGTCGAACAGCCTGAAATAGCGGTAGCGGGGCGCGGGGAGTGGTATCGTGGTCCTGAAGGAGACCGATTGATGCACACCCGATTTCAGACACCGAACCTCATCCACCATCTGGTAGCCGGCCTGCTCGGTCTTTGCGCGCTGGCTGGCGGCTCTGCGATGGCACAAGTCTATCCCGCCAAACCGGTTCGCCTGGTTGTCACCTTCCCCGCCGGAGGGGCCCCCGACATCCTGGCCCGCCTGTTCAGTGAGAAGGCGCAACTCGGCCAGCCGGTCATCGTGGACAACAAGCCTGGCGCCGGAGGCAACATTGGCGCCGACATCGTCGCCAAGTCGGCGGGTGACGGTTACACCCTGGTCATGGGCACAGTCGGCACGCACTCGATCAACGCCGCCTTGTACGACAAGATGCCGTACGACATGGTGAAGAGCTTCTCGCCTGTGTCCCTGATCGCTTCCGCCCCGAACTTGCTGGTGGTGAACAACGATCTGCCGGTCAAGTCGGTGCCCGAGTTGATTGCCTACATGAAAGCCAATCCCAACAAACTGTCGTTTGGATCTCCTGGCACCGGCACCTCGGTTCATGTCTCGGGCGAATTGTTCAAATCGCTCACGGGTACGTCGATGACCCACGTACCTTACAAGGGGCGCCAATTCGCCATTCCCGATCTGGTGGGCGGCAGCATCCAGCTGATGTTTGACAACATGCCCTCGGCCCTGCCGATGGCACGCGAGGGCAAGATCCGGGCGCTGGCCCAAACCACCGCCAGGCGCTCCCCCGCAGCACCGGATGTGCCGACCATGGCCGAGTTTGTGCCCGGCTTCGAGGCCGTGACCTGGTTTGCGCTTTTTGCGCCGGCCAACACCCCGCGTCCCGTGATCGACAAACTTCACGACGAGGTGGTTCGCGTCTTCAAACTTCCCGACGTGCAGGAACGCCTGAAAACCCTTGGCCTGGATGCTGTTTTGTCCAGCCCCGAGGAGTTGGCGCGCTACCAGGCGAGCGAAATCACCAAATGGGCCAAGGTGGTCAAGGAGTCGGGCGCCAAGGCGGAGTAACGCCCCACCACCGCTCCGCTTCACGCCACACCCAATTCGACCACCGGTGGCGGTCCGGTGGCAACCACTAAACTTGCCCCATGCATCTTGCAGCCGGCCAACTCCAGAACCATTTGCAGCGCGGCCTGGGAAGCCTGTACACGCTGCACGGCGACGAGCCACTGCTGGTCCAGGAAGGTGCTGACGCGATTCGCGCAGCCGCCCGCTTGGCCGGACATTCCGAGCGCACCTCGCACACGGTGGCCGGTGCCCATTTCGACTGGAGCGAAGTCCTGGCCGCCGGAGGTTCCCTGAGCCTGTTCGCCGACAAGCAGATCGTCGAGATCCGCATCCCGTCGGGCAAGCCGGGCAAGGACGGCAGCGTGGCGATCCAGCAGTTGGCCGAGCAGGCGCGGGGCAACGACAACACCCTTACGATCGTTATGCTGCCCCGGCTCGACAAGGCGACTCGCTCCGGCGCCTGGTTTGGCGCACTGGAGGCCAACGGCGTCACGATCGGCGTCGAGCCGGTGGACCGTGCGGCCCTGCCGCAATGGCTCGCGCAGCGCCTGTCGCAGCAGGGTCTGCGCGTCAAGTCGGGCATCGAAGGTCAGCGCACGCTGCAATTCTTCGCCGACCGGGTGGAAGGCAATCTGCTCGCTGCGCACCAGGAAATCCAGAAGCTGGCCTTGTTGTTCCCGCCCGGCGAGCTGGACTTCGGTCAGGTGGAAAGCGCAGTGCTGAATGTGGCGCGGTACGACGTGTTCAAGTTGTCCGAGGCGGTCCTGTCCGGCCAGACCCTGCGGGTGCAGCGCATGCTCGACGGGCTTCAGGCCGAGGGAGAGTCCGAGGTGCTGGTGCACTACACCTTGAGCGAGGACATCCGCGCCCTCAAACGCGTGAAAGACGCCATGGCCCAGGGCCGCCCGTTGCCCATGGCCTTGCGCGAGCAGCGCATCTGGGGCATGCGTGAGCGCCTGTTCGAACGCGTGTTGCCGCGCCTGGGCCTTCAGGCGGCGTCCGAGCTGCTGGCCGCCGCGCACCAGGTGGATGGCATCGTGAAAGGCCTGAAGCTGCCGGACTGGCCCGCCAACGGCTGGCAGGCCTTGCACCGCCTGGCGATGATGCTGTGCCGGCAATGCGCCGAGGCGCCGGCCAGGGCACGCTGAGCCCTCGCGTGGTGCGTGAGAAAATCGTTGCATGAACGCCCTGAACATCGCCGAATACAGCCAGACCCTCGGCGTGCAGGCACGTGCCGCCGCCAGCCGGATGGCACGCGCCAGTGCCGCCAGCCGCAATGCCACTTTGCGCCGACTCGCCGCCTTGTTGCGCACCAATGCAGCCGCACTTCAGATCGACAACCAGAAGGACATCACACGCGCCGAAGCCGCAGCCCTGGCGGCGCCGCTGGTGGACCGCCTGAAACTCACACCCCGCGTGATCGAGACCGTGGCCCAGGGATGTGAACAACTCGCGGCCATGCCGGACGTGATCGGCGACATCGTGGGCATGAAGGAACAACCCAGCGGCATCCGCGTGGGCCAGATGCGGGTGCCGATCGGTGTCTTCGCCATGGTTTTCGAAAGCCGGCCGAACGTGACCATCGAGGCCGCCAGCCTGTCGATCAAAAGCGGCAACGCCTGCATCCTGCGTGGCGGCTCCGAGGCCATCGACTCCAACCGCGCGTTGGCACGGCTGGTGCAGCAGGCGCTGCAGGAATGCGGCCTGCCCGCGGACGCTGTGCAACTGGTGCAGACCACCGACCGCTCCGTGGTGGGCCACCTGATCACCATGCCCGAGTACGTGGACATGGCCATCCCGCGGGGTGGCAAAGGCCTGATCGAGCGCATCAGCCGCGACGCCAAAGTGCCGGTACTCAAGCACCTGGACGGCAACTGCCACGTGTACGTCGACGACCCGTGCGACATGGCCATGGCAGTCAGCATCGCCGACAACGCGAAAACCCAGAAATACAGCCCGTGCAATGCCAGCGAGAGCCTGCTCGTGGCGCGGGGCGTCGCAGCGGATTTTCTGCCACGTATTGGCACTCTCTTTGCCGCCAAGGGTGTCGAGATGCGCGTGTGCGGCACCAGCCGCGTATTGCTTGCCGGTGTCATCGGTGCGCGGGTGGTCGATGCCACCGAACAGGATTGGTACGAGGAATACCTGGCTCCCATCATCAGCATCAAGGTGGTGACCGACGTGAACGCGGCCATCACCCATATCAACCACTACAGCAGCCACCATACCGACGCCATCGTCACGCGCGACCATATGCATGCGCAGGCTTTCCTGCGTGAGGTTGACTCGGCCAGTGTCATGGTGAATGCCAGCACCCGCTTCGCAGATGGATTCGAGTACGGCCTTGGCGCCGAAATCGGCATCAGCACCGACAAGTTCCATGCGCGGGGGCCGGTTGGCATCGAAGGCCTCACCTCGTTGAAATACGTGGTGCTGGGCAACGGAGAGGTCCGCCTCTAGCGAGCGGCCAGCGCGCCTGCCCCTAAACTGGCATTTTTTCGCAACCCGAAAGGACGTCCAACGTGAACAAGAAGCTGTACCTGAAATTTGTCGAATCCGGGGTCCAGGGCACCATAACGATGTACTGGGACAACGCTCCCAAGACATGCAAGGCCTTGTGGGGCGCGCTGAAAAAACCGATCCGCTGGGACGCTTCGCACGCGATGTTCTCCGGCCCCGAGATCATGATGGGCTTGCCCGAAGAGGCGCGCAATTTCGATCCGACCAGACTGCCCCCGGAGAACCAGACCGTGCAACCCGACCCGGGCGAGTTGCTGTGGTTCTACCAGCCGAAGAATTTTTTCAAGAACGACCCGAGTGAATTTTGGGAAATTGGCCTGTTCTACGACGCCGGCGGGCGCACCTTCGGGCCCACGGGCTGGATCCCCTGCACCTATTTCGGCCGCATGACCGAGGGCCTGACGGCGATTGCCGAGCAATGCCGCCTGATCCGCCGCGAGGGCGTCAAGACCGTGGAAATCGGCCGCCTGCCCTGATTCTTTTCCATCCCGACCTTAGGAGTCCCCCATGAAATTCCGTTCAAGATTGACGCTTCTTGCTGCCGCCACGTTGTCCGTGATGGCCAGCACTTCCTTGGCCCAGGACAAGACCCTGACGATCAACTCGTTCGGTGGCGCCTACGAAACCGCACACCGCAAGTGCGTCATCGCCCCGTTCGAAAAGGAAACCGGCGCTACCACGCGCGTGGTCACCGCCTACTCGGCGGACGCCTTTGCGCAACTTCGCGCCCAGAAGGCCGCACCCCAGTTCGATGTGATCCATTTCTCGGGTGGCCAGGAAATCGTCGCCGCCGCCGAGGGTCTGCTCACGCCGGTCGACCCCTCCAAGGCACCCCATGTGGCCGACCTGTACCCGGTGGCCAGAGCGGGTCTTGCCAAGGGCGAGGGCCCGGTCTATTCGATCGCCGCCATCGGGCTGGTCTACAACAGTCAGTCGCTGCCGAAAGCCCCGGTCAGCTGGAAGGAACTGCTCGACCCCAAACTCAGCAACAAGCTGGTGCTCACCGACATCTCCAACGGCTATGGCATGTTGGGCTTCCTGATGATCAACCAGGTCGCAGGGGGTGACCTCAAGAATATCCAGCCAGGGCTGGACGCGGTCAAGAAGCTGCTGGCCGCCGGGTCGATCGTGGTCAATACCTCGCCGGAGATCCAGCGTGAATTCGCGCAGAACGGCGCCACCATCGCGCCGTACGCCTCCGACTACGCCTACACCCTGACCAAGGCCGGCTTGCCGATCAAATTCGCGCAAGGCTCGGAAGGCACGCCTGCGAGCTTCATCACGGCCAACCTGGTGGCGAACCGGCCCAACCAGACATTGGCCCTGAAGTTCATCGACATGACACTGTCAGATAACGCGCAAACCTGCTTTGCCAACGAGCTGCGGTATTCGCCCACCAATTCCAAGGCGAAGCTGACGCCCGACGTCGCCGCCACCGTGGCCTACGGCGCCGCCGGCATGCAGAACCTGTTCCGCTTCGACGCACCCACCATCGAGGCCAATCGCGCGGGCTGGGTCGAGCGCTGGAGCAAGACGATTGCCCGTTGA
>JAYVRP010000785.1:0-4376 GCA_043776215.1 Rhodoferax sp.
CCCCATCATCTGGCTCACCGAGTCGTTTATATCGTTGTTGAGCTGATAGATGTTCCCGCATCCGGTCAATGCAATTGCGGACACGATGGCGGCGAATACTGCTTTTTTCATGGCGCCCCTTCTGGTTTTTGTGTATCTTAGTGCACCCCGTCAGCAGCGTCAGCTAGTTGCTGACGCTGCACGAGCCCCTTAGCTAAGAGAGATTGATTCGGCTATACCCGGCTTGGTGTATGCGACCTTGTCAGTCTTCATCATCGCCATAAGCCTCAATGCCCCAAGGCCCGTCCATTTCGAGTTCGACAGCAGCCTTTTGAATCAGCTCATAGGGATACTTGTGGTCGAATTCCTCTTGGAGCGCGTTGTCCAAATCTTCATCATTCCACGCGTATCCATTTTCTGATTCGCTGTCGTGATACGCAAATTCAACTAGCCGCGTGAATTTACCTTCGACCCATACTTTCATTTCCGCAATCGCGTCGTCTGAATCGACCGACGAGTATTGGGGCGGTAGTTTACTTTCCATATTTGGCCTTTGGTAAAGACTGTCATGAAAGTTGCTTAACTCCAACCGCGACATCTTGCCAACATGCTTATTCAGTAGCGACCAGTTGAGATATCCCAAAAGGCTGGCCACTTGATCAAGGGCTTTGGCTTGCGTCAAAGACGGAGATTCCTTACGAAGCCTTTTGGCGACGCGTTTCAGTTTCTCGATAACGAATTCGGGTGAGATAGACATAGCAATGCTCCACGACGCACGATGAACAGCCCAACCCGCAGTTCCCGAGGCGCCGAAAAGGATTGCCATAAAAAGTGGAAAATGCAGACGCTAACGCTTCGCTAATGCGGGTTTGCTGGCCAACTGCGTGGCACATATTCATTTTACGTCCATCCAGCGGGGACGTGCAAACCTACCTATGGGCAGCGTCAGCAGCGTCACCCCAAGACCAGCGCGAAGGCGCAAAGCTCCCAGTTGCCCCGCCCTCAGCTACACTTGGGGCCGGAGGTCATCCACTTAGGTCATCCACTTTCACGACTTTTTAACCGCTGGATTTTGCGAAGTCCAATGCTGGCGCAGGTTGCGAAGGATCTAAACCACGAAAGTGGGTTCGATCCCCGCCAGCCGCACCAGACGACCGTTTTTTAACGTGTCACAACACTTAAAACCCGCGTAACCTAGTTACAGCGGGTCTTTCTTTGTACTGGACGCTTTACACCTTCCTTCAACGTGCTGCCAAAGACACGCCCAACGTCGCCAAACATTTTGACGCCGCCGGAACGTAAAACCTGCTGAATGTTCACCCCACACCGGCAGACCGAGCGGACGCCGCCGTGGTTGTGTCGATCAAGGACACGACGCCCACACTTCGGCCGCCGTGTACTCGCCGTCCCACCAACTGCATGACACCAAGGCTAATCCCGACATACTGAAAGCCAGCCTGGCCAGTGACTTCATTACCTATCGGGCGTTGTCCAGCTTCTATCAGTTTCGCAACTCGCAGGCCATTGACCTTTGGCCCGTGTTTCAGCAGGAATTTCTGCCCTTTACGCAGGGTACATCCACCAAGGATATTGCAACCATGTGGCAGAAGATCAAAGCCACAACAGAGCCCTTTATCCAGTCAAACTTTCATGATGCCCACTCCTCACCCCGCATCATGAAGGTTAGCGGCCAGCGGCCAGTCCTATTGTGTGTGACCGCGCCCACCCTTGGGTCTCGCCGCTGCGCAACTTGGCTCCGCGCTGAACTGCCCGTCCGCCCCGCAAGGGGGCTCCCTCAGTCAGCGCGCCGTTGGCGCTGCTTTGGCAGGTGCATCGTTTCGCTGTGAAAAACGCAGCTGCTTGCGCAATGAATACGGGGGCTACAGGCCGATCCGGTCGGGGAACCAGCGGTTACGCTGGTTGACTACTTCACGCCAACCAGTCAGGCAGCAATGGAGTCGGCGCTTACCTGCACGCTCGGCGTCCAGTGCCCGCGATCCTCTTGCACCACGATGCGCTGTGTGACGATGCGCTCTACTGTCTTGATGCGTTCCATCACGCGGCAAATGGGTTCATTGCCTTGGGCATGACCGGCATAAAGTAGTCGCACCAGCTTGTCGGCCCAACGTGGCACCTTGCCGGATTTCTCCCAGCGGGCGATGGATTGGCCGTCGATGCCCATCAGCTTGCCCAGCGCAGGCTGCGACAGGCCCATGCCTGCGCTGCGGATGTAGCGCAGCTCAACGCCCGTGAGGATGCCGATTTTTCCCGCCAATGCTTGGCAGATTGCTTGTGTGAGGCCGTCGCTGTCGTGGAAGGTCACGGCATCGCCAAACGGCGTTTTTTTGATCTCAAAGCCATTGGCCAGCCACACATTGCGCAGCCCGCCGTCGGTGTAGTGGTACATAGTTAGCCTTTCGTTAAATCAATGACGGTCACCACCGTGAGGCCAGGGTCCGGGTATTCCACTGCAAGCACCACCGCCACGTTCATGCCCGACACAAAGTGTTCCATGCGGCATTTCAGGCCGGTGAAGCGAATGTCCGGTTCCGGCGGTATATGCATGCGCCCCATGCGCAGCACCTCCATCACCATCGCTTGGTTCACATGGCGAGCACGCATTTGATCCCATGCGTGTTTGACAAAGGCCACGTGGGAACTCTCTGCCGATGATTGCCGGATGTGCCGTTCAAGCTGGTGGTTGGACGGGTTTACCAAACCGATTCCTATCAAAATGATAGGTTGCAGTGTACGCCAATTGGGTATGGGTTGGTTCTGTTGGGGGCGATTCGGGGTGAGTCACCTCGAATCAAGGTGTCTCAAAATCCCCACAAGGGGAGACACTTTGGAAAAGTGCGGTATTTTCGACGGTTGTCTGCAAATTCAGTTTGTTGGCACCTGGTATTGATGCGGGTTGCAGCTTGATTTGTGATCCCCGCCAGCTCCGAACGTTACCCCGACGTACTGTCGTGCCCCGCTGAGGGGGCGTCAGGCGGGCCGTTCGGCAAATGCGATTCCAGGCCCACCTGCCTTCCGCCAGTTGTTAGATCACTCGCTCGACCACTTCGGTATCCGTCTCCCCAGAGTTATGCGGCCGATGCCCAACCCGCGCGGTGCTGCGCAAAGGGTTGCGGACGGTGTCCCGATGGCTCATGCCATCAGGCCGGCCTTGCGCGCATCGGCATGCGCCAGGTCCAGTGCGCGTCCGATCTTGTCGAACATCTCGTCGATCTGCACGTCGTTGATGATCAGTGGCGGGCACACCGCCATCGTGTCGCGCAGCGGCCGGCAGATCACACCGACTTCCAGCCCGGCCGACTGCACCCGCGCCAGGATGCCGCTAGCGGGGTCGAAGGTCTTGCGCGTGGCCTTGTCCTGCACCAGCTCGATGGCGCCGATCAGCCCGGTGCCACGCGTCGCGTGCACCATCGCGTGGCTCTCCAGCGCTCGCAGGCGCTGCAGGAAATGCGGCGAGATCTTGCGCGCGTGGCCCACCAGGTCGCGTTCTTCGTAGATCTTGAGCGTCTCGATGGCCACCGCAGCGCACACCGGGTGGCCGGCATACGTCACGCCATGCGAGAACACGCCGTTCTTCGTGCTGCCCTGCATAAGACCCCCGTAGATCTGGGCGCTGACCAGCGTGGCGGAAATCGGCAGGTAGGAGCTCGACAACGCCTTGGCCACGGTCATGATGTCTGGCTTGATCTGGTAGGCGTCGCAGCCAAACCAGTGTCCTGTGCGGCCGAAGCCGGTGATCACCTCGTCGGCGACCAGCAGGATGTCGTTCTTCTTCAGGACCGCCTGCACTCTTTCCCAGTAGCCCGGCGGCGGCACGATCACACCGCCCGCACCTTGCACAGGTTCGCCGAAAAAGGCGGCGATGGTGTCGGCACCTTCGCGTGTGATCAATGCCTCGAGCTCGCCCACGATGCGGTCCAGGAACTGGGCCTCGTTCTCGCCCGGCTGGGCATAGTGGTAGTGGCTGGGGCAGGCCGTGCGCAGCACGCGGTCGCCGATGGGCAGGTCGAAATCCATGTGGTTGCCGGCCAACCCGGTCAGGCTGGCGGACATCACGGTCACGCCGTGGTAACCGCGCTCGCGGGCGATCAGCTTCTTCTTGTTCGGCTTGCCGATGGCGTTGAAGTAGTACCAGATCATCTTGACGGCCTGGTCGTTGGCTTCGGAGCCGGAGTTGGCGAACATGGCCTTGTCCATGCCGAGGTGCCTGGTCTTCTCGATCAGGCGGTGCGAAAGCTCGATCGACGGTTCATTGGCGCGGCCGGCAAACAGCTGGTAGTAGGGCAGCTTCTGCATCTGGCGGGTAGCGGCGTCGACCAGGCGCTGCTCGGAAAAGCCCAGCGACGTGCACCACAGGCCGGACATGCCCTCCAGGTAGC
>JAYVRP010000786.1:0-15856 GCA_043776215.1 Rhodoferax sp.
ATGGAGATGGTGCCGTTGCCCGGGTTGCGCAGGGCGAAGTCGCTGGTCTGCACGGTGGCCGGATTCAGCGCTTCGCTGAAGGTAAGCGACCAGCTGGCAAAAGGCGACAGTGATTGCACTTCGGGGGTTTGGGACACGACGCGCGGGCTGGTGGTGTCGATGACGAAGCTGCCGTTGTGGGCCAGGTTGCCGACACCTTGCAAGTCGGTTACGCCATTGGCCAGCAGGCTGTAGCGGTAAGTGCCCTGCACGTTGGGAACGTTCAAGGTGAACCGCACGGTGTCGCCATCGACAAACTCGACACCGGTGACGGTCGCGCCACCGTCGATGCTCAGGTCGTCGATGCCCAGGCTGCTGGCCAGAATACTTTCGGACAGGTCCAGGGTCAGGGTGGTGGGGGGGGTGTTCACCCGCTTTCCGTCGAGCGGGCTGCTCGCCACGACCTGGGGGGCTGGGTTGACCGCACTGGTGGCACCGGTCACGCGCAACACGTATTCGCCTCGGCTGGCGCCCAATTCACCGAGAACGCGGACGGAATACGCGCCCGTGCTCAGCGTGGTGAAGTCGAGCGCGACGTTGCGGCCATCCGGCGCACTGTTGCTGTCGCTGGCGACCAGAACACCGGCCTCGTCGTACAACTCGACGCGGGCGTTCAGCAGGTTGACGGGGGCTCCAGTACCGTCGGCCGGCGTCGTGGTGCTGATGTGAAGGACATCGCCGGTTTGAACCTGGATGCGGTAGTCGTCCACGTTGTCGCCGCCGGCCCAGGCGACGGCCTGCTCCAGAAACTGGTCGGCCTCGCCGGTGCGCAGGTTTGCAAGGTTGTAGCCGCTTCCACCGGAATAGATGGGGCCGAGGTAGACGGAGCGGCCGTGACCGATCACCTTGGCCGCGGCAACCGGCGTCGTGCCGACGGTCGCCAGCACCGTCGCGCCGGTGTCCACCTGCGGCGATGACGCCGCGTATTCGATATAGGGCGAGGCCTGGAAGCTCGTCACACCGTCAGTGATCGGGTGGCCAGAGACCGGAGTCACGGTCGTGCCATCGAAATAGGTGTAATTGCTGGTGTTGACCGGCACGATCGCATCGAAGTCGATGCGCGTCTGGCCGCTCAGGCCGCCCGAGGCAAAGATGCCCCAGCCGGTAACGATCAGCCCACCGCCCCCTTCGACGTAAGAGCGCAGATTGCTTGCGAATGCGCTGAACTGGTTTGACGAGTAACCCGTGCCACCGATCACGACGGCGCTGTATTGCTGCAACTCCGCGAGGGTGTCCACATCGGCCACCGACACCAGAATCGCATTGTTGCTGGCGAAATTGTGGTCGTTCAACTGGTTGGCGATGGCTTGCAGGCCCCCGGGTTGGGATGCGTCGGAAACCACGGCGATCAAACCACCTCCGGCACCACCGGTGCCCAGCGCTCCCAGGACTTCGCCCGTGGGCGTGATGTCTTGCACACCACCTTGAGGCAACTCCAGCGAAAAGGACTGGTCACGGGTGACCACCAGGCTGTAGAGCCCCGACGAGTTCCCGGTCACGCGCAAGTAATAGTCGCCGGCCGAGCCGGCCCGGAAGTCCATGATGGCTTCGTCGACATTCACCGCGATGTCGCTGCCGGCGGTAAGCAGTTGGCCGGCCGCGTTGTAGAGCCCCAACCAGAGATCGGTGGTGCCCAGCCCGCTATCGGGGGTCAACACAAAACTGGCGATTTGCCCGGCCTCGAGGTGCACCGAATACCAGTCTTCCGCCCCGGAGGTGTTCTGACCCACCACCGCGCCACGGTCGGAACCGGTGGTGATGAAGCTGGCGCTCAGGCTCTGCGCTGCGGCCCGGCTGTCATTGGCGGCACCGGCAACGAGTTCGGTTTCCAGTGCCGCATTGAGCAGGGCTTTGAGTGTGTACTGGCCTGCACCGTCCAGGCTGCGCACCTCGATACGGTAGGTGCCGCCGCTGATTGCGAGCGTTTGCAGCAACACGGTTTGCCCGGCCGCTGCCGCCTCGGTGAGGCCCAACGAGGTGCCACCGACCTCGGCGTCGAACAACTCGATGGCCAGGCGCGTGGCGCCCGACGTCTGGCTGGCCCAGAGGGTCAGTGTCTGCCCGGCATCGAGGGTCACGGTGAAGGCATCCACGTCTCCTGTGGCATGCACGGCACGGTTGGACACTTCGGTGCGGTAAATCAGGCTGCCCGCCGGAGACAGCGTGCTCAGTGCGGGCAGCGCGGCCGTGGGGTCATCCACGTTGAAATGCAGCGTGTAGTTGTCCGCCTGCGGTGTGGCGGTGTTGCCATTGAGGGCATTGCCCACCAGGTCGCGCAGGCTGTTGGCGCCGGACAGCAAGGTGAGTGTGTACGCACCCTCTGACAAGCTGGCGTACTGCACCGTGATCTGGTCGGTGGCAGCGTTGTACGTGAAACTCGACGCGGTGTAGCCCTGTCCGGTGGTGGTGTTGGTCAGCAGCACGTCTTCGGCCCCCAAGCCGGTGCTCGCCAGGTCCTCGCTGAGTGTGAACACCAGCGTGCTTGCACCAGAGGCGATCACCTGGCCTTCGCTCACGGAGCTGCTGCTTACGCTGGGCAGCGTGGTGTCGAGGAAGAAGGTGCGGCTGAAGGCCAGGTTGCCGGTGTTTTGTGCGTCGCTCAGCGCGCCTGCGGCCACAGCCAAGGTGTAGCTGCCATCGGCAGTGACCAGGCCGGTGATGTCGAAACGCAGCGTATTGGCGTTCATGACCGTCACATTCAGGGGTGTTTGCCCGTTGAGGGTGAGGTCGGAGGCCTGAATACTCGGCAGTGACAGGGGTTCGGAAAACACCAGGTCAACCTGGTTTGGCGGCGTGAGCATCCGGGCGTCCGGCGCAATGCTGGCAGAAGCCACGAGCAGGGGCGCTTGTGACGGGTCGATGCCGTCCACATGGAGCACGAAATCGCCGCTGCCCGCTGCCGCACCGACACGGACCACGTAGGCGCCCGTGAGCAGGCTGGTGTGGGTCCAGGTGCCATTGCCGCTGCCCACGTCAAAAGTCACGGTATTGCCGTTGGGGTCGATCAGCTCCAGCTCGGGTACCAGGTCATTGCCGGGCTCTCCGGGGCCCTGCCCGGGCATCGTCATGGTGAGGGTGAGCGCCTGCCCGCTGCTCACCTGGATCCGGTAGGCGTTGGCCGATTGGACCTGGCTGGCCGCGTACGCCAGAATATTGGCGCGCAGATTGGTGGCGGCGGGTTGCGGGCCATGGAAATTGGTGGTGGTCATGCCACCAAACAAGACCCGTCCGTTGCCCCAGGCCAGTTCGGCCAGGACCGCGTCGCCGGTGTTGTCCCTGATAAGCGGCGTGATACCGCCGCCCGACACCGATGCGTGGGTGAAGGAGCCGCCGGTGTAGGTGGCAATCACCGGCGTGTTGGGCCCCTGGAAGATCGGGTGGCTGGTGTTGACAATGGTGCCGGTGTTGCTGCTGTCGCTGTAACGCAAGGTGACGCCACCAAAACCAAGACTCATGCCATTGCCCTCGTTGGGCGCGGCGTTGATGAACAGGGTGTTGCCCCTGGCGACCCAGGCCTCCAATTCCGTCAGGTGGGCGGTGAGGAAGGCTTCCAGCTCGTCGGCGTTTCCGTCGCTGCCCTCCAGAAACAGGGTGGCGTGGCTGGCCAGCATGGCGGTCACATTGACCGTTTCGAACCGCAATGTGTCCCATTGCCCGGACCCGAACGCCGTGTTCATCGCCGTGTCGTTGGTCGTGTTGTTCCAGGGCTCGCTCACGTTCGCCGAATACAGGTAGGCGGCGCGTTCTGCGCTGCTGCTGGCGCTGGTGTTGCCCAATACCTGCCCGGTCAGGCTGATGTCCTGGGCGGGGGTGTTGGGTATGGCGCTGGGCAGGCTGAAACTCAGGCCACGGGTGACCACCAGGTTGTACCGGCCCGATGCAGCACCGCTCACACGCAGGATGTAGTCACCTTCCAGCGGGGCCACGAAATCGCGGATGGCCCGTTGCGCATTCGCGGCGTCGGTGGCACTCAGGACCTGCAGGGTGCCGTCGCCTGCCAACAGCTCCAGCTGCAGGTCGCCGGTATTGCCGTCCACCCAGGCCAGGGCCACGCTGGTGGCCTGGCCTGCCAGCAGGTGCACGCGGTAGTTGTCATCGTCGAGCTGGTTGCCGGTCGCCCGTTGGCCGACAACGGCCAGGCGCGAGGCACCGCCCGCACCCAACGCCAGGCTGGCGGGCTGGAGGTCCATGGCCATGGCGATGGTGTTGTTGGCATCACCGCCCAGCAACATTTCGTCTTCTGCCAGCGCGTTGAGCAACAAGGAGAATGTGTAACTGCCAGTCCCGGCGACGCCCGTGATATCGACGCGGTAGTTGCCGGACAGGCCACTCATTGCCTGCAGGACCACGCCTTCACCCGGATTGCCCAGCAACACGGCTACGACGCTGTCATCGTCGGCGTCGATGATGGAAATTTCGAGTTGCAGGGTGTCCGACACCACATTGGCAATCGCCGTCAGCAACTGGCCGCTGTTCAGGTTCACGGTGTAGCTGTCGACATCCCCCGTGGCCTGGATCACGCCGGCAATGATCGGGTCGAACACCAGGGAGCCCAGGGGCGGCAGCGCCTGCATCGGTGGGTACGCCGTGGTGCCTACATCGACCCCGAACTGCAGCGTGAAATCGTCGCCATTGGTGCCATCGGCATTGCCGTCCAGCGGATTGCCAAGGGCATCCTTGAAACCGTAGTAGCCCGCGAGCAGGGTCAAGGTGTAGGCGCCTTCGCCCAACGTGGCCGTGGTCAGTGTGAGGGTATGGGTGTCGTTGTCAAAAGAAAAAGCGGTAATGGCAACGATCTGGTTGGTCAGTGTCTCGAACAGTTGCACATCACTGACGCCGAGGTTCGAGGTGTCGAGGCGTTCGTTCAGTGTGAAGGTGAGGGTCTGAACGCCGGGAGCCAGGGTAGCGCCCTGAGTGACGCTGGTGGCGATCACCTGTGGACCGTGGCTGTCGACGGTGAAGCCGTGTGCCCACTCCTGGTTGGCATTGCCATGGATATCGGTAACGCCGCCACTACCCAGCAGCAGCAGGTAAGCCCTGTCACCCCCGAAAGCGCTGGCGAAATGGAAACGCACGCGGGTCGGGGACAAGACTTCATAACTGTCGGCGCCCATGCCGTTGACGGTCAGGTCGAAGCCTTCCAGGCTGGTGTAGAGCACCGGTGCCGAGAACGTGAGATCGACCTGCCCGGGGAAATTGATGAGCGCATCCACACCGTCCAGGCTGGACGACACCACTCGCAGCGGCGTCACGACATCGGGCAGGTCACCGCTGACGCGCAACAGGTAGTCGCCGGTGCCGGCACCCCGGACCTTGACTGTGAACGTCGCGTTTTCCGGGACGCTGACACTGACCGAGGTGCTGCCACTGGCCAGCACGGTGCCGGCGGCATCGAGCAGTTCGAGTACCGGGGCGAGATCGTTGGCGGGTTGCCCGATGTCGGCGCCCAGCAGGTCAAGGGTGACCACCACGTCGGTGCCGGCCAGGGCCTGCACGGTATACGTGTTGACGGGCGCGGCACTCCAGGCCACTGCCTGTTCCAACAGGCGATCTGCCGCGCCGGAGGACCAGCCATTGCTGTCTTCATACGTCGGTGCGAGAACCACGCTGCGTCCGTCGCCCGGCGTCGCCACGATGATGGCGGGCTGGCCACCAGCCACCGAACCGAGGCTGGTGGCGCCTGCATCGATGCCGTTCACGCCATACACCACGTAATCGTTGTAGTAGGGGCTGGTGAAATCCGTGACGCCCTGCGTGACCGGGTGGCTGGGGCCATTGATTGTGATCAAGGGGTTGCCGTAGGTGTAGCCGGTATAGGTGTTCAGGTTGATCGGGATGACCGCGTCCAGGTCGGTATTTACGTTGCCGTACTGCAGGCTGGCGTAGTAGGCCATCCAGCCCGTGGTAACCAGGCCGTGGCCTGCCTCGACCCACTGACGCAGCGCAGGCGCGGCCGCTCCCAGGTCGGACGGGTTGACGTAGTTGCCCAGCACCACCACATCGAAATTACTGAGTTCTTGCAGCGTGTCGATCTGGGTGTAATTGACGGAACTCGCGCTGAAGTTGAAATACGTGTCGTCGTTGAGCTGATTGATGATGTTGCCGCCATTCACCACTGCCACGCGCACCGGGTTTGGCGCGCCCGAAAGGGCATCCAGGATGACGGGCGTCAGCGTCAGGTCATGGGTGCCGGGGTTGGTGGCACCGAACTGCGCCTGCTTGACCGCCACCAGGTTGTATTCACCGCTGATGGTGCCCGACACGCGCACGTAGTAGGTGCCCGTGGTGGGGGCACGGAAGTTTTCAATCGCACTGTTGACTTGCCCGCCCGCCGCGAGACCGTCCGTCACCAGGTTCTGGCTCGGGTCGAACAGCGCCAGCGCCAGGGTGCCAGTCGTGGAGGATCCGTCCTGGCTGAGCGTGAAATTGGCAATCTCGCCTTCGTTCAGTGTCAGGCTGTACCAGTCTTCCTGGTCGACAACTGCATCGGCAAAGGCCTGGATGTCGCCCACGGCGTACGAGCTGTCCCCGCCGGTAGCGTAGAAGCGCAGGTAACGGGCCTGGACGGCGGTGAAGTCGATCGAGCTGTCGTAGTCCTGATTGCCGGCCATGGAACTGAAGGTGTCCATGCCGCCGAAGACGTCGCCGTTGACGGCGTAGATATTGAGCAGCCGGTTCCAGTTGGCGCCATCCACCGAATAATCGACGACATAGTCATCGTTGTTGTCGACCGACAGCACCAGGTCGGATACGCGTTGTTCGCTGCCCAGGTCGAGACTGAAAGACAGTCCGCTCAAGACCCCGGCCGAAGGTGCAAGTTCCCCGCTGGTACTGCCAATCTGGAACACTTCCTGGCCGACCCAATACACGTTGCTGCTGGCGAGCCATTCGGTTCCTTCCGTGGGCACGAAACCGTCCGTCAAGCGGTCGATGCTGTTGAAGTATTCGACGCCCTCGGTGCCGGAGGAAGAAACCCCTGCCGGTGTCAGCAGCAACTGTTGCTGATTGGTGGTGATCCGGATGTTGTCGATATTGCGGTAATAGTCGTGGGTCTGGGTGTCGGTACCGCCCTGGTCGTAGAACTGGAAACGAATGCGGGTGTCGCTGCCGAGCGTGAGCCCGTGTTGCGCCGCAGCCTGAACGAGATCGATGCTGGAGTCGGAGACGCCACCGTATTGCCCACCGAAATTCTGCAGCACGACCCAGTAGTTGCCGTCCACGCTGATGGATACGCCGTCGAAATTGGCGGACTGGATGAAGTCCTCGCCGGCAGATTGGCCGTTCGGGTCGTTTCCCCAACGGGCGAAACTCAGAGTCGCCTGGGTCACGCCGGCCAGGTTCACACGCCAGGTGGCCTGGTCCAGGGCGGGTTCGTAGGTGTACTGGTCCTGCAGGTAGGTGCCGCCTTCGCCGTTGTCGACCTCCACCTGGGAGTAAGCAGCAGACTGGTCGGCGTGCATGGTCAGATAGGACGCAGGCACCTCGCCACCGGCAACTTCGCGGGCGACATGCGCGCCCGGGTTGTCGGACTCCAGCAACCAGGTGCCGTCGGTGACATGGTTGTCGAACACCAGGCCATCCTCGAAGTCTTCCTGCGCCACCACGCGCGTCGGCAATTGGGCCGACATGTCGCCGACCACGGCGGCGCGCAAGGCACTGCTGTCAAGCAGGAATGAGAAGGCGCCATCGAAGTTTTGGGCGTTGCCGAAATTGCTCGTGTCGGTGCCTTCGAGGGCCGCGTTCAGGAAAATTTCGACCGTATAACTGCCGGCACCGGTGAGACTGTTGACGTTGATGCTGTAGCTGCCGGTGTCCGTAGCCGCGCTCAACTGCAGGACAAGGCTGTCGCCGATGTTGGCGGCTTGCAGGGACCCCAGTGAAAGGCCGTTCGGGCCCAGCGCCTCGATCGACGCCTGCAACCCGGCATTGGGCTTGAATCGCAAGGTGAAGGTCTGGCCACCGTCGAGGTTCAGCGTCAAGGCGTCGGAATCGCCCTCGAAATCCAGCGTTCCTTGTACACCACCGGCGTATACCAGGCCACCGGCGGGCGCGACGGGTACCAGGGGGGAGTTGAAATTGTCCAGGTCGAAACCGCTGACCACGCTGCTCGCATACAGCGCGGCGTCGCCGGTCACGATGGGCGCGGACCAGTGGATCTGGGGCGTGCTGGTGCTGGCGACGACCTGGATGTCTACCGGCGGCTGCGGCGCCTGTGAGCTTTGCACCGCGCCCGGCAACAGATCGGCCGACAACAACAGCCGCGGCTCCAGGCTTTCGAACAGGATCTTGCGCCGCTGGGGCGGGCTCTCGCTCCGCGCGCGCCGGTGGCGGGTCTGGGTGCGCTGGCGGGCCAGCAGCGCGTCCACGAGGTGGTGTTGTCTGGCGTTATCGAGGGTATGGTTCAGCAGTGCAAACATGATCGTGACCTCAGGAGCCTTCAGGGCTCAGGCATGGGTGGATAAGAGCAATCGGGAAAAAGGGGTGCGGAAACCTGAGACAGGCGCGCACCATTGCGGCAACGACCGCAATGGTGGGTTGCGAATGCAAACGAATCGATTTTTCTATCAACTTCGCCATAACGCCTGTCCCCGCTATGGCAACCCGGCTGTCTCCCTTGCCAGGAGACCCGTGGTTTTCCGGCGCCGCCTCGCGACGGGTGTGGCTTTGTCAAATTATTGTTGGACCATCATCAAAAACGACCTGCTGCCAATGCGTGCCAGCAGATTTACCGAAAACATCAGCGTGTCGAACGCGAGCGCCGCAGGCCAATCAGGCCGAGCCCACCGAGCAGCAGGAGCCACGTTTCGGGCTCCGGGACTGCGCTGATGGTGGCGATGCCGCTGAACGAGGGTTCCTCGAAACCAGGGCCGGTGGAAGCCGAGCCGGTAACTGTGATCGGATAGGGGCCGGCGGGCGCCGCAGCGGCAATCTTGAAGGCGCCGGCCAGCACGAGCGAGCCGGAGACAGTGACGGGGTTGAGGGTCGAAAAGGCATAACGCTGGTGCCACTGCCCATCACCACCAACATCGGTAAAACCACTCGGAATGTTGAACCCTGGCAGGGCGGTGAACGCGATGGTTTGGTTCTGGTAGGTCAGCGTCGAAGCATCTGGCAGGAAACTCAAAACCGTCGGGTCGAAGGACAAGTCCAGCGTGAAAGAGTCGAAACTGAAACCATCGATGTCGAAAGCCACCGTCGGGCTGACGATGCTGCCGGGCGGCCCCGAGGCATTGAAAATCGTCAGGTTGAGTGTTGGCAAGGCTGCCATCACCGTGCCGGAAAGCCCCACCAGGAGCCCGGTAAGAGCCGCCAGCAGCTTGTTGCGTAGTCCCATGATCACACTCCTTGAATGACCTTTTCAGTTTTCCGCCAGGCCCAAGGGCATGCACACGCCCCGCCTGCGCTGTCAGGTTGTCACTTGGTTATAGGTGATGTGTATGCATCAAGCAATAGTCCGTTTACCCCACCCACACGCGTGTCTTGCTTGTGCCATATCACCAAGGCTAGTGGCGGCGCAATCATGTTGCACCCCGCCTGGGTAGCAGCGCCTCATACAACCTCGATGCCAGCTGGATCTGCCCTTGAAGCTTCTGGGAGTCGAGCACCTGACGGACCCTGTCGGCCATCATCGAGGTGCTGCTCAGAACCACGATGTCACCCTGCGTATCGAGGCTGGCGTCAGTGGAAGATGCCGCCAGAACTTCCAGCAGCGCGTGCAGGGCGCTGGTATCTGTGTTGGTGTTCGCCAGGTAGACATGAAACCGTGCGTCCATAGAAGCCGTGCCAGTGCGCATGCGTTGCATGCCAGGCAGTTCGAACGTATTGGCCATGGCCCGAAACAGCTTGCCCGCAACATCGGATTCACCGGGAACACGTTCGATACTGACCGCCGGCAGGCTAAGGGTGCCGGATACCAGGCACACCAGCAACCACTGCCCGCCACGGCCCCGGCCGCTGGCGCTGGCGAAGTGGTAGTCGCAAACGTACACCGTCGCATCGTGACCGGCGGCGGCGCGCCGGTACAGATGCATCAGGAGCCGTTTGCCCGGGTGGCGGCGGTTGACGATTTGCAGGCGGTGTGCCAGATGCGCTTTGTCCTGTGCCGCATCGCAGCGCTGGAAACCGATCGGGAGCAGGATGTCATCGAGCTTGCGGCGCCAGGTGCCCGCATCCAGCACCGTCAGATACACAAACAGCCCGGCAATTGAGGCGAAGCCCAGCACGACCAGCACCACAAGCAGCGCGTTGCTCATGGTGGTTTCGTCAGGGGGGGGAAGCAGTGGCTTGCCGGCGATAGCGTGGCTCCAGGGTTGTGAAAGGGCGCTCAGCCCCGTTGTCTGGCGGCGCGTGTTGCCAACAATCCGACGCCTGCAAGCCACATCAGCCAGATTTCAGGTTCGGGGACGGCGCTGATCGTGATGGTGCCCCCAAATGGCGTCTCGATGTTGCCGCCCGACCCATCGGGTGGCCCGGAGATCAGGCCGGAGTATTGAATCTGCTGCGGGCTGGAAAAGGGCGTGGCGAGCCGGAATGCCGCGGAAATCGTGACCGGCCCTGTGACAGCCATCGAGGTATCGGGCAGCATGGCCGCAGTGACTCCGTAGAAACCAGGGTCACCGTCATTGACGAAAAAAGAACCGCCGGCACTTGCCAATTGCAGGGCAGCAAGGAAGCTGTTGTAGGACCCACTGGTGGCGCCGACCGTGACGGTGGACTGGCCGGGCAGGAATGTGAGTTGGCTGGTGAGGTACCCCATCTCGAAGGAAAGGGTGCTGAAGGGGTAGTTGACCGCCCCGAAATCAAATGTGAGGGTTGGGGTTGTTATTGCGCCAGGCGCCGCCGATGCGTCGGTTGCCGATACGGTAGGCGCCGCGCCCATCGCGGCGTGCGCCCCAGCGCCGCACAATGCCAAAAATGCTCCGAGAAACAATGCTCCGATGTGTCGCGTTATGCGCATGGAAAACTCCCGTTAGATTGTCGGGCCACGAAGCAAATTTCACGCCATGACGTGTAAATGCTTTACAAATCAACTACTTGCCACGGCTGCACCAGCCGATGAGGCCGGGTTGTAAAGAAGGGCGACAGCAGAAAGCGGCAGTCACGCTTGAGCCTCGTCACATCGATCATCCGGTGAAGAGGGGTTGGCGCTTGTTCGAGGTGTTGGCCGTTGAGAATAGGTGTATGAAGAAGTGGTGGTCTTGGTGGGTGCTCGGGTGCGGGTTGGCAGCGCTGCTTGCGGGAACCGCGCTGGTCGCCCTGCGGTCTTGGCTGGGGTCGGATGACTTCCGTTTGCGCGTGCAGTCGGCGGCGACAGCGGCGATGGGCGCGCCGCTGACCCTGGGTCGCATCTCGCTGGACGTGTGGCCCATGCCGGCGGTGGCGTTGGACGGCGTGCGCATTCAGACGACACCGCCCGTGGGTATCGAACGTGTCGAAGCTCGCCTGGTGCTGGGCGCCTTGTGGTCCGGCCGGCTCGAATTGGCCACCCTGCTGGTGCGGCGTGCCGAAGTCGCACAACTAGCATGGGAGGATCTGCAGGCGCGGCGCAAGAAGGGTGGCCCTTCCGGGGCCGGCGACATGGCGGCATCGTTGCCGCACCGCGTCGTGCTGGACGCAATGACCTGGCGCCCGGTGGATGGCGCGGCCACCACCGTGGATGCCGATGCCGTGCTGGCACGGGACGGATTTCCCGACACCTTGTCACTCAAGGTGGTGACCGGCCCGTTGCAAGGGGCTGACCTGCGCCTGGCGCGCAAGCTGCTGGTATGGGAGGTGCTGCTGAACTACGCGGGTGGCAAGGTCGTCGGCGAGATGGCACTGGACAAGCTGCCAGTGGCCGGGGTGGAGTGGTCCGCCACGGGCCGCCTGGTCAGCACTGGCGTTGAACTCGGCGGCCTGTCGCAGCGGCGCCTCACCGGGCAGACGGACGCCACGACCACACTGAGCTTGCGGTCTGCCCACGCGGGGACTCTGTGGGACAGCTTGCAGACACAAAGTCAGTTCACGGTGCGTCAGGCGGTCCTGCATGGGGCGGACCTGGCCCGCGCCGTGAAGACAACAGGTTTGAGCCGCGGAGGAGAAACCCGGCTGGACACCTTGGCGGGTGAGGTCAGCACCAGCGGTCGCAAGGTGTCTTTCTCCCATCTCGTGGCGAGATCAGGAATCCTCAGTGCCAGTGGCAACGTGGCGATTTCTCCAAGCCGTGGTTTGAGTGGCAGGATTCGGGTGAACCTCGGGCCTGCGGCCGTCGGAGAGTTGGTAGGGGTGCCACTGATACTGGGGGGCACGCTGCATGCACCCGAGCTGACGTTGACGCGCGCGGCCATGCTGGGCGCCGCAGTCGGCACTCTGGTGATGCCTGGTGTGGGTACAGGTGCTGGTGCCGCTCTTGGCGACAAGATGGGTGACAAATTCAAAGGGCTTTTCGGAAAGTAAACACCTGCACGCATTGGCCGGTGGTTTGCCGGGAGGCGGCCGGGCTCAGGTTTTGTAACTTGCGTCCATGCGATCAAGCCGGCGCAACAGCGCGGGCCAGACCAGTGCCGCGCCCTGGCCAGCGGTGACCGTTTTCGATACCGCAGCCATGCCTTGCAGGATCTGCGGATCGATCCGGGTCAGTTCCTGCCCACCCGCGAGGGCGTCGACCTGGATGCGGCAGGTGTTTTCAAAGGTGTACATCGCCAGGAACGCGTCGGCCACGGTGCGGCCGATCGTCAGCAAGCCGTGGTTGCGCAACATCAGAAATTTCTTGTTGCCCAGGTTGGCTTGCAGGCGGGGCTTCTCCTCGTCGCGCAACGCCACGCCTTCATAGTCGTGGTAGGCCAGCGACGGCAACACGAAGGTGGATTGCTGGCTGATCGGCAACACACCTGCCGCCTGGCAACTGACGGCGATGCCGGCGCGGGTGTGGGTGTGCAACACGCAGCCGGCATCTTCGCGCACCTGATGGATGGCACAGTGGATCGTGAAGCCGGCAGGGTTCACGGGGAACGGCGACGCACTGATCTTGTTGCAGGACAGGTCGACCTTGACCAGGCTGCTGGCCGTGATCTCGTCGAACATCAGGCCATAGGGGTTGATCAGGAAATGGTGTTCCGGCCCTGGCATACGTGCACTCATGTGCGTGAACACCAGGTCGCTCATGCCATACGCGGCCACCAGCCGGTAACCGGCGGCGAGGTCTACCCGCAGTTGCCATTCTTCGGCGCTGACGGCTTGCTGGAGGGAGGGGAGTTGCATGTATGCACCTGTATGGGGGGACGGGAGGTAGATGATGGGGAAGTGGAAAAAAGGTGGCTGGCTTGCGTTCGTCGTAATCGAACTACGTGTGCGCAGGCAGGGTGGCATTTTCAAGCCGGGTCAGCCAGGCCAGCGCCGCAGAAGCGGATGCGCCACACATGTCTGCGGAAGGTCGCAACTGGCCGCATACCGCCGGACGGCTGGCCTGCCCGAACAAGCGGCATCGAAGCGCGTCGTCGAGCTGGATGCAGCGCACGCCCGCCGCCTTTCCATCGGGCATGCCGGGAATGGCGGAGCTGATCGAGGGGGCGATACAACACGCGCCACAGGCAGGCCGGCAAGCGAGATGGGCGTCAGTCATGGCGTCGGGCGGTGGCCAGCGCAACCCGCAAGTCGCTCCGAAGCCCGACGCGGCCTGCGAGCACCCTGATGGCGGCCGCAGTGGTGAGTTGTCGGTGGCGGGATAACTGGCAGTTGCTGCCCGCGAAAACGAGGAGATGCATTCATAGGATTGTCTCAACAGTGCCCGGCCGTCAAGGATGAAGGTGTGGCATGTCTGCGGCGGATCCCAATGCGCCTTCCGCAGGGCGTGGCCATTGGCAAGCCAAGGAGGCTGGGTGGTCGACGCTGCTCATGTCCCCCGAAACGGGCTCCGCCCATTTCTCCTTCTCTACTTCGCTGCGTCGCCCACCCAGCCTCCTTGGCAGCGGTTGTCATTGGCACTCCGCACGCCGACCACCTTCGCAAGATCAGGCCGGTGAGGCGCTCAGCGTAGCAAAATAAAGGAGGAGGCCGAAGGCCGGGGGACATTTGCGGAGCTGAGTGCCTCATTGGCCTGATCCCGCCCACAAAGCTCCCCGCCTCTAAGCCTTGGAACGAAAGACCGCCTAAAATGTACAAATTAAAAAGTTTGTACAAATATGCGCATTGTCCCTTTAAGTGAATTTCGAGCCAATTCGGCGGCGATGCTGGATCTGGTGGAGCAGGGCGAGACGGTACGTATCCTGCGCCACGGCAAGCCGGTCGCTGATCTGGTCCCGGTCCAGGAACTGGCGGCAACACGCTTGCCAAGCTGGAAACAGCCGTTCGAACCCGTCCGGCTTCCGCCGGGGGTGTCCCTGTCGCAGGCCGTGCTGGAAGAACGCGATGAGGCCGCAAGATGATGCCGGCAGCAGCACGCGGCGCCGCGCTGCGGCCTTCCGGGGTGCGTGGGCGAGGGGCCGTGGCACGTGCGGCAGGGCTGCGGCTGATGTTTGATGCCTCGGCGTTGACCAAGCGATATGCCTGCGAGCCTGGACACGACCGCGTGTTGGCGCTGATCGAGTCGGCCGGGGAGTTGCTGGTGGCAGCCCATTGCCAGACGGAGCTCGCCTCGGCCTTGCTGCGTCGGCGCCGCGACGGCAGCCTGCCCGCGTGCGAGTTCGAGCGTGCGTGGGCTGCGGCCCGGCGTGATGTGGCCGACATGACCCGGGTGCCGCTGGAGGGGGATGTGGAGCGTTTCGCCTTTGCGGCGATGGAGACCAGCCCGCTGCGCGAGGTGGATGCCTTGCATGTGGGCAGCGCGATGGCGGCGGGTGTGGACTTGTTTGTAACCGCCGACCGGCGCCAGGCGGAAGCGGCGCGCAAGCTCGGGCTGGTGGCCGAGTTGGTGGATGAAGACGTGGTGCTTGACCTTGGGAGGGTGGACGAATCATGATGGTTCCGCAAGAGTTCGACGTGATCGTGGTGGGTGGTGGGCACGCCGGCACCGAGGCGGCTCTGGCGGCTGCGCGCATGGGCAGCAAGACCTTGCTGCTCACGCACAACATCGAAACCTTGGGCCAGATGAGTTGCAACCCGTCGATCGGCGGGATTGGCAAAGGGCATCTGGTGAAGGAGGTGGACGCGATGGGTGGCGCGATGGCCGCTGCCACCGATGCGTCCGGCATCCAGTTCCGGATATTGAATTCCAGCAAAGGCGCGGCGGTGCGTGCAACCCGAGCCCAGGCGGATCGGATTCTGTACAAGGCCGCAATTCGGCGGCGGCTGGAGAACCAGCCCAACCTGTGGTTGTTCCAGCAAGCAGTGGACGACCTGATGGTGGAAGGCGACTGCGTGGTGGGCGCGGTGACCCAGATCGGGGTTCGTTTCCGCGCGCGCGCCGTGGTGTTGACGGCCGGGACTTTTCTGGATGGAAAGATCCATGTCGGCATGAACAACTATTCGGCTGGCCGGGCGGGGGATCCGCCGGCGCTGAGTCTGTCGGCACGGCTCAAGGAGCTGAAGCTGCCGCAGGGTCGGCTCAAGACTGGCACGCCGCCCCGGCTGGACGGGCGCTCGATCGACTTCAGCCGTTGCGTGGAGCAACCTGGTGATGGCATGCCCGGCGGCGAGGGTGACCGGGTGCCGGTGTTTGGGTTCATGGGTCAACCGGAGCAGCACCCGCAGCAAATGGCATGCTGGATCACCCATACGAATGCACGTACACACGACATCATTCGCCAGGGTTTGGACCGCAGCCCGATGTTCACCGGCAAGATCGAAGGGGTGGGCCCGCGGTACTGTCCGAGTGTGGAGGACAAGATTCACCGGTTTGCGG
>JAYVRP010000787.1:0-4350 GCA_043776215.1 Rhodoferax sp.
GCGGTTTTCGCACCGGCATGTTCTGCCAGCAGGCCCGCAGCCGTGATGTGGTCGGCATGTGCGTGGGTCTCCACCGTCCATGCCAGCTTGAGCCCGTATTGCCGCAGCGCCGCCAGGTCGCGGTCGAGTTGCTCGTCCACAGGGTCGATGATCAATGCATCGCGCGTGTTTTCATCGAACAACAGGTAGGTATAGGTGCTCGATGCGGGGTCGAACAATTGCACTGGGTGCATGGGGGCCTCCAACGGTTGGTTTGAGTCGGGGTATGCTCGCAGGTAGTTTAGGACCTGCAGGGCGTGGACCATGGAAGATTACTCTCAGGCGCTGTCCGGCGGCGTACTCATCGGGGTGGCCAGCTGGATATTGCTGGCCGGTGCCGGGCGTGTCGCCGGTGTCAGCAGCATTACCAGTGGCGTATTGACGACTCGCAGACAATCGTCGTCGTGGCGTTGGGCCTTCCTGTTCGGCCTGGTCGGGGGCGGTGCATTCTTCGCGTGGTGGCTGAACGCGCCGCACCCGGAAACCCGCTCAGTCGTATTGCTCATCCCCGCCGGTTTCCTGGTTGGTTTCGGCACTGTTCTGGGCTCGGGCTGCACCAGTGGCCATGGCGTGTGTGGTCTGGGCCGGCGGTCCCAGCGGTCCCTCATTGCAGTCTTGGTTTTCCTGGGTACCGGCATGGCGACGGTGCTGCTCGCATCCCATCTGCCGCCCGCCGAATGGTGGGTGTCGATCGTGCTCGAAGGCCTGCAGATCCTGTTTCATCGATAGGCGGGGACACCACATGAACCAACCTGGAGCAAGTGCATGAATGCTGGCAGTCAAACCAGAGCGGTCCATGTGACACCCGGGCACAGCTTTCGGGCCAGAGGTGAGTTGGTGATCGCATTTGTCGCCGGGTTTGTCTTTTCGGCCGGACTGGTGATGTCGGGCATGACCCAACCCCACAAGGTGATCGCATTCCTGGATTTGAAGCAAATGGCGGTGGGTGCTTTTCCTGGCGCCTGGGACCCTTCTCTCGGTTTTGTCATGGCAGGCGCGGTGATGGTGACGCTGCTTGGTTTTTTTGCCACCCCACTGGCCAGCGTCCGGCCATGGTTTGCCCGGGCATTCGTGTTGCCAAGGCGCGAGACCATCGACTTGCGACTGCTGCTGGGCGCTGTATTGTTTGGTATTGGCTGGGGCCTGAGCGGGTATTGCCCCGGGCCCGCCATGGCCTCGCTGCTGACCGGCCAACTCGACACGGTCATTTTTGTGATGGCCATGCTTCCCGGAATGTGGCTGGCGCGCAAGATCTGACTGGGGCCGGGCGCATTGGCCAGAAAATCGCAAATCGATTACAGTTGACGTTTACGTAAACGTCAATTCCAGCCATCAGGTGCCCCGGTCCACGGGGTGCTCCAGGAGACTTCGATGACCGACCTGTCCGCCGAATCCAAGGCCCTTGCCAACTACCGGCCCACGAACAAAGTGCGATTCGTCACCGCGGCCAGCCTGTTCGACGGACACGATGCCGCGATCAACATCATGCGCCGCATTCTGCAGGGCATGGGCGCCGAGGTGATCCACCTCGGGCACAACCGCAGCGTGGACGAAGTGGTGACCGCCGCCCTGCAGGAAGACGTGCAGGGCATTGCCATCAGCTCTTATCAGGGCGGGCATGTCGAGTATTTCAAGTACATGGTGGACCTGCTGCGTGCCCGCGGCGGCTCCCACATCCAGGTGTTCGGCGGCGGCGGTGGTGTCATCGTGCCGCCGGAAATCCGCGAGTTGCATGCCTATGGTGTGGCGCGCATCTTCAGCCCTGAAGACGGGCAACGCATGGGCCTGGCGGGCATGATCGGCGAGATGGTCATGCGTTGCGACAAGGACCTGGGTACCTTCGCGCCCAAGGAAGTGCAAGCCATCCAGGGCCATGGCGAAATGCAATGGCGTGCGCTGGCCCAACTCATCACAGCCCTGGAAAACGAGAAGGCCGGCGGCGAGGCCAAAGGCGCACCTGATGCCGGCTTCACCCGCCTCATTGGCGAACTCCGTACCCAGGCGGCAACCTGCAAGACACCCGTGCTGGGCATCACTGGCACCGGCGGTGCCGGCAAATCCTCACTCACCGACGAGTTGATTCGCCGTTTGCGGCTGGACCAGGCGGACCGTCTTCGTGTGGCGGTCATCTCGATCGACCCATCCCGGCGCAAAAGCGGCGGCGCGTTGCTCGGCGACCGCATCCGCATGAATGCCATCTCGCCCTGGCGCACTGGCGTTCGCCCTGAGCCCATCGGCTCGGCTCAGGCCAGGCCTGCCGAAGGGCTCGCGGAAGCTTCGACCAGCGCGGCCCGAACGGACGGAGATTCCGGAGCACGCGTGTTCATGCGCAGCCTGGCCACACGCGACTTCGGCTCCGAGATCAGTGCTGCCCTGCCCGATGTGATTGCCGCCTGCAAGTGCGCCGGTTTCGACCTGATCGTGGTCGAGACCTCCGGTATCGGCCAGGGCGACGCGGCAATCGTTCCGCATGTGGATGTGCCGCTGTATGTGATGACGCCCGAGTTTGGTGCCGCCAGCCAGTTGGAGAAGATCGACATGCTGGATTTCGCCGAGTTCGTGGCCATCAACAAGTTTGACCGCAAGGGGGCGCTCGATGCTTTGCGTGACGTCGCCAAGCAGGCGCAGCGCAACAAGGAGGCCTGGACCACGCCAGCCGACCAGATGCCGGTGTTCGGAACCATGGCCGCGCGATTCAACGACGACGGCGTCACCGCCCTGTACCAGGCCCTGCTACCGCGCCTGCGCGCCTTGGGCCTGCAAGTCACCGAGGGAACATTGCCCAAGGTCAGTGTGCGCCACAGCACCAACCAGTCGCCGGTGGTGCCGGCGGCGCGCACGCGTTACCTGGTGGAGATCAGTGACACGGTGCGCGCTTACAAGGGCGGGGCCCGGGCGCAGTCCAGTTTGGCGCGCGAGGTCCAGCAATTGCGGGCGTCGGGGCGCATGTTGCACCAGGCCAACCCCGCCAAAGTGCACGCGGTGGAAGCGGTGAACGGGCTCGCGGACGAGCGCGAAAGCCGGCTCGGTGCCTCCGAGCGCAAGCTGCTCGCCCAGTGGCCCGAGATGTGCCGTGCGTATGCCGGCGACGAGTACGTGGTGAAGATCCGCGACAGGGAGATCCGGACCACGCTGGTAACCCGCTCGCTCAGTGGCACTCCGATTCGCAAGGTCGCGCTGCCGCAGTACCAGGACCACGGCGAGATACTGAAATGGCTGATGCTCGACAACGTGCCCGGCAGTTACCCTTATACCGCTGGCACGTTTGCGTTCAAGCGCGAGAACGAAGACCCGACCCGGATGTTCGCCGGCGAGGGTGATGCCTTCCGCACGAATACCCGTTTCAAGCTGCTGAGCTCCAATATGCCGGCCAAACGTTTGTCCACTGCGTTCGATTCGGTCACGCTGTATGGCAACGACCCGGACCCGCGTCCGGACATCTATGGCAAGGTGGGCAATTCGGGGGTGAGCATCGCCACCCTCGACGACATGAAAGTGCTGTACGGAGGGTTCGACCTGTGCAGTCCGGCCACCAGTGTCAGCATGACCATCAATGGCCCGGCGCCCAGCATCCTGGCGATGTTCATGAACACTGCGATCGACCAGAATATCGACAAGTTCAAGGCCGATAACGGCCGTGACCCGACCGACACCGAAACCGCCAAGATCCGCGAGTGGGTGCTAGAAAACGTACGCGGCACGGTGCAGGCCGACATCCTGAAGGAAGACCAGGGCCAGAACACCTGCATCTTCTCGACCGAGTTTTCGCTCAAGGTGATGGGCGACATCGCCGAGTATTTCGTGCATCACCGGGTGCGTAATTTCTACAGCGTGTCGATCAGCGGTTACCACATTGCCGAAGCCGGCGCCAACCCGATCAGCCAACTGGCGTTCACCTTGTCCAACGGCTTCACGTTTGTCGAAGCGTACCTCGCGCGTGGCATGCACATCGATGATTTCGCGCCCAACCTGAGCTTCTTCTTCAGCAACGGCATGGACCCGGAATACACCGTGCTGGGGCGCGTGGCGCGCCGCATCTGGGCCGTGGCGATGCGCGACCGCTACGGCGCGAACGAACGCAGCCAGAAGCTGAAGTACCACGTGCAGACCAGTGGCCGCTCACTGCACGCGCAGGAGATCCAGTTCAACGACATCCGCACCACGCTGCAGGCGCTGATCGCGATCTACGACAACTGCAACTCACTGCACACCCACGCCTACGACGAAGCCATCACCACGCCCACCGAAGAGAGCGTGCGCCGCGCGATGGCGATTCAGCTCATCATCAACCGCGAGTGGGGCCTGGCCAAG
>JAYVRP010000788.1:0-4350 GCA_043776215.1 Rhodoferax sp.
TGGAAACGGCCGAGTACGTCACCCACCACACGCGCCGACTTGACCGGCCTGGCGCCCACATTGCCATTGGCGCCGCCAAACCCCAGGCCCATGCGGGACATCGAATACAGGATGCGCCGCTGCACCGGCTTCTGGCCATCACACACATCCGGCAGCGCACGGCCCTTGACCACACTGAGTGCGTACTCCAGGTAGGCGCGCTGCGCGTAGCTGGCCAGGTTGGGGGTGTCGTCGCCGGGGGGGCTGGAGGAAAAATCGAGAGTGGGTTGGTCGCTGGCAGGCATCAATTGTCGGATTCTGTCTTGGGCTTTGCTGCCGGAACGGCAGTGGCTGGCATGTTGCCGCGGTTCAGTGCTCCACCCAGGATGGCTGGGCGTACGCGAGACAACGGATGGCGCACTTCAGGCACCGGAACCGGCGGCTTGAGCACGGTGTACAACTGCATCACCGTTTTCACGTAGGCTTGGGTTTCCTTGTAATTGGGAATCTGGTTGCCGGCCCTTTGCACGGCGCCCTCGCCCGCGTTGTAGGCCGCAATGGCCAGCTCCAGCCGTCCGGGGAACATGTTGATGAGGTCGCGCAGGTAACGCGTGCCTGTCTTGATGTTGGTTTTCGGATCGACGAGTTTGCGTTCGATGGCCATCTTGCGGTCACCGTCAATGCCGTACCGGCGCGCTGTCGCCGGCATGATCTGCATCAGGCCGATGGCGCCCTTGGGAGACACGGCGGTGGAGTCGAACCCGGACTCGGCCGCGATCAGGGCTTGCAGCAATTCAAAGTCAATGTTGTGGTCGCTGGAGGCATCCCGCATGTGCTGGCGCACCAGCTTGAACACCGGTGAACCCTCGAAAAATATCATCAGCTTGCTGGGCGCCATGGGCACACCCGGCGCAATGCGCGCCGGCTCCGGCTCGGCCGGCGGGGGGTCACGCGTGGTGTCGAAAGTTTCGGCGTTGCGGAAAAACAATTCGTAGCGCTCGTCCACCCGGTCGGACGCAAAGTGCGGCACACCTTTGTCATCGACATAGGCCCACACATCGGCCATGGCGGGCGTGGTCACCCACAGGATCAGCGCAGCGGCGGCATGCGCCAGCCACCGACACGATCGGCGCAGGTGGTCCGCCATCAAACGTCGACCTCCACGGTGTCACCGTGTAATTCCATGAGTTCACGCCGCGCCGCAGCTTCGCCCTTGCCCATGAGCTTGGTGATCAAGGCCTCGGTGGCGGCAAAATCCGACGCCCCCAGATGCACCTGCAACAGGCGCCGTGTGTCGGGGTTGAGCGTGGTGTCCCACAACTGCTCGGCATTCATCTCGCCCAGCCCCTTGAAGCGGCTGATGGTCCAGGCGTTTTCGCGTACCCCCTCCTTGCGCAGCTTGTCCAGGATGGCTGTGAGTTCGCCGTCGTCGAGTGCGTACGTTTTGGATGCCGGCTTCTTGCCACGCGCCGGTGCATCCACGCGGAACAGCGGGGGCCGCGCCACGTACACATGCCCGGTCTCGATCAGCTTGGGGAAATGACGGAAAAACAAGGTCAGCAACAGCACCTGGATGTGTGAACCATCAACGTCGGCGTCACTCAGGATGCAGACTTTGCCGTAACGCAGGCCCGACAGGTCGGGCGAGTCGGCAGGGCCGTGCGGGTCGACCCCGATGGCCACCGCAATATCGTGAATCTCGGTATTGGCAAACAGCCGGTCACGCTCGACCTCCCAGGTATTGAGCACCTTGCCACGCAAAGGCAGGATGGCTTGGGACTCCTTGTCGCGCCCCATCTTGGCGCTACCGCCGGCGGAGTCGCCCTCGACCAGGAAGACTTCGTTGTGCGCGAGGTCGCGGCTTTCGCAATCGGTCAGCTTGCCGGGCAGCACCGCCACGCCGGAGCCCTTGCGTTTCTCGACCTTCTGGCCCGCCTTCTGCCGGGTCTGCGCCGCCTTGATCGCCAGATCCGCCAGCTTGCGGCCGTATTCGACATGCTGGTTGAGCCAGAGCTCCAGGGCCGGGCGCACGAAACCGGACACCAGGCGCACGGCGTCGCGCGAATTAAGCCGCTCCTTGATCTGGCCTTGGAATTGCGGATCGAGCACTTTCGCCGACAACACGTAACTGGCCCGCGCAAACACGTCCTCGGGCAGCAGCTTGACACCTTTGGGCAACAGGGAGTGCAACTCGATGAAGCTCTTGACAGCGGTGAACAAGCCGTCGCGCAAGCCGCTCTCGTGGGTGCCACCGGCGCTGGTGGGAATCAGGTTGACGTAACTCTCGCGTACCGGGTTTCCGTCCTCGGTGAAGGCGACGCACCATTGGGCTCCCTCTCCGTCGGCAAAACTCTCGTGCGACGCATCGGCGAAAGCCTCCCCCTCGAACAAGGGAATGACCGGGTCACCGGACAACGCCTGCATCAGGTAGTCGCGCAGGCCGGCCTTGTACAGCCAGGTCTGGGTGTCGCGGGTCTTCTCGTTCACCAGGGTGACCGTTACACCCGGCATCAATACCGCCTTGCTGCGTAGCAGGTGCACGAGCTCTGGCATCGGCAAGGCGGGGGACTCGAAATACTTCGGGTCGGGCCAGACCCGCACCGAAGTACCGGACTTGCGGTCGCCCTCAGCACCTTTTCGCACCACGAGTGGCTCAGTCACATCACCACCCTCGAACACCATGCGCGCCACCATGCCGTCGCGACAGGATGTCGCCTCCAGCCGGCGCGCCAAGGCATTGGTGACACTCACACCCACGCCGTGCAGCCCGCCAGAAAAACTGTAGGCACCGCCACTACCCTTGTCAAATTTGCCACCCGTATGCAAGCGCGTGAAGACCAGTTCAATGACGGGCGCATTTTCCTGCGGATGCAGGCCGTACGGGATGCCGCGACCGTCGTCGTCGATCGATACCGAGCCATCCTGGTGCAGCGTGACGCGAATCTTCTTGCCATGCCCGGCCAAGGCCTCGTCGGCCGAGTTGTCCAGTACCTCCTGGATGACGTGCAGCGGGTTATCCGTCCGGGTGTACATGCCCGGGCGTTGCTTCACCGGCTCCAGGCCCTTGAGGACCCGGATCGACGCTTCGGAATATTCGGCAGGTGGTTTGGCAGCCATATCAGCAGATTGTAGTCCGGCAGCAAGAAACAACTGTTTTTTTATCCAGTATCGATGTCGATGCGACATTGGGCGACCCATCGACCTGGCTATATTCAGGACATGCACAACCCTGCCAGAACGTTGACAAGCACCCAGGTGCTTGTCTGCGGTGCCGCCATTGTCACGCTCCTGATGGGCATTCGCCACGGGTTCGGATTGTGGCTGCTGCCGCTGACGCAAGCGCACGGCTGGAGCCGTGAGACATTTTCATGCGCCATGGCCATTCAGAACCTTTCCTGGGGTTTGGCGGGCGTCTTTGCCGGAATGGTGGCCGACAAGTTCGGGGCCGTGCGGGTGCTGGTGGTAGGTGCCGTGTTGTATGCCGCAGGGCTGATCGGCATGGCCTACGCCGCCTCGACGCTGTGGTTCGCCTTGAGTGCCGGTGTGTTGATCGGAACCGCGCAGGCCGGCACCACCTACGCCGTGATCTACGGCGTGATCGGGCGCAACCTGCCCGCACAGCGGCGCTCGTGGGCCATGGGTATTGCCGCCGCTGCCGGCTCGTTCGGCCAGTTCCTGATGGTGCCCACCGAAGGTTTCCTGATCAGCCATTTCGGTCATCAGCTTGGCTCCTTCGTCGGTGTCTCGATGGGCGGCTGGTTGTACGACCGCTCTGGCAGCTACGACATCACCTGGTATATCGCCATCGCCCTTGGCGTATTTGCGGCGCTGGTCAACCTTCCGGTGCGTGAAGAATCCATCCATCGCGGCCGGGTTGCGCCGTTTCCTTCCGCCTCCGGCATATGACAAGGTCGGGCCTTGCGGCAGCGCGCGGATGGACCATTCACGGTGTGGCAGTGGTGTGGTTGATGGCGGTGTTCGCGCTGCATCTGGAGCCCGATTTCATGGTGATGCTGGCACAACAATGGTGGGGTTGTTTTTGAGATCGGATGCCCCCTTGCACTCCGACGTGGCCCTGCCGGGGGATGGCTTTGAGTGACCACCCGCATGGCCACGGACAGGCGTCGGACTGGATCCTGCGCTGGCACCATCTCGCGCTGCCCGGCGGCACTGCACTCGATATCGCGTGCGGTTACGGTCGGCATGTGCAATGGTTGTCCAGTCGCGGGCACCCGGTCACCGGAGTCGACCGCGCAGCAGAAGCACTGCAGGCGGTAGCCACAAGGCCTGCCGATGGACTGGTCGAACTGGTCGAGGCGGACATCGAACAAGGCCCATGGCCACTCATGTCCGCGCAGGTCCCCCGGCAGT
>JAYVRP010000789.1:0-15792 GCA_043776215.1 Rhodoferax sp.
TGGTACCGGCCAGCGATGGATGTGTGGCCGCTCAAGAATTTTGCACCGAGCAAGGTCTCTTGACCGACGCGCTCGAAGAATTGGACGTTCAACATCGGCACAGTCTGGTGCCCGCCCGAGCGCGGCGTGTGCGACACCCGATGCTCACATCCATCACACCATGACCCCTGCCCTCTCCCCGCCCGGCCTCGCATCGATCGAGGCTGTGACGGCCTCCCTCGCCACTGCGGGCTACATCGCCACCCGACAGATTTCCACCGCCGTGTATCTGGCGCACCACTTGCGCAAGCCGGTGCTGATCGAAGGCCCGGCCGGTGTCGGCAAGACCGACCTCGCAATATCGGCCGCACGTGCACTGGGGTTTGCCCTGTTGCGGCTGCAGTGTTACGAGGGTCTGGACGACAGCAAGGCCCTGTACGAATGGAAATACGGCAAACAGTTGCTCTACACCCAGATCCTGAAAGAGAAGATCGGCCTGCTGGTCGACGAAGCCGACTCGCTGCAGGCGGCGTTCAGCAAGCTGGCGGGTTTCCAGGACCTGTTCTTTTCGCGCGACTTCCTCGAACCGCGCCCGCTGTTGCAGGCGATGGAGCAGCCCGCCGGCAGCGTCTTGCTGATCGACGAGATCGACAAATCCGAGGAATCCTTCGAGGCCCTGCTGCTCGAGGTGCTGGCCGACTACCAGGTGACGATCCCCGAGATCGGCACGATCCGGGCGCAGGTGCCGCCGCTGGTGATCCTGACCTCGAACAACACGCGCGAGCTGGGTGATGCGCTCAAGCGGCGGTGCCTGCATCTGCACATCGGTTTCCCGGACGCCGAGTTGGAACGCCGTGTGTTGCGCGCCCGCGTGCCCGACATCGCGCAGACCCTGCTGGCGCAGTTGGTGGCGTTTGTGCAGGCGCTGCGCAGCGAGAACATCCGCAAGCCGCCGTCGATTGCCGAGTCCGTGGACTGGGCCCGTACGCTGCTTTTGCTGCATGCCCCGGCGCTGGATGAAACTCTGGTGCGTGACACGCTCAACGTGCTGCTCAAACGCGAAACCGACATCAACGAAGTGCAGCGCAGGCTGCCCGAATTGACACGCGCCGCGTTGAGCGCGCCAGTCGCCCTCGGGCACACGGACTGATGGACCGGGTGCTGGCCGGCTTCATCCGTGCCCTGCGCGCAGCCGGCGCCGAGGCCTCCACCGCCGAAAGCCTCGACGCGGCGCGCGCCGTGGCACTGGTGGGTTATGCCGACCGCAGCAGCCTGAAGGCCGCATTGGCGGTATCGCTGGCCAAATCGGAAGCAGAGAAGGAGATCCACGCGCGGGTGTTCGAGCAGTACTTCGCCCCGCCCACCCTGGCTGGGCAGGCTGCAGCACCAGGCTCCGACGGCGCTTCGCCCCTGACGACCGGGGACGCCGAGGTGGATGCCTTGCTGGCGTTGGTCCATGGCAGTGCCGCCGACCCGGGCGAGGGGCCCCACGCCGCGCCTTTCGGTGCCGACAGATTGCGCCTGGCCCTGGCCGAGGCGGCGCGTGTCGCCGGCGTCGACGACATCCGCTTCGCGTCCCAGGCCCCGTATTTCACGCGCCGCATGCTCGACGCGATGGGCATCGCGCCATTGGAAGCACGCTTGATTGCCCGCCTGGGCGAACAGGACGCGCAGGCACAGGCCGAGGCACACGCACTCACGAAGGCGCGCGACGCACTGCAGCGCCACGCCCGGGCACTGATCACGCAGCGTTTCGCACTTTTTGGCCAGCCCGCCACCGACGCCTTTCTGCACGATGTGGTGGTGAACCGCGCCATCGGGCGCATGAGCCCGGGCGACATGGAGCGCATGAAAACCGCCGTGGCCCGCATGGCGCGGCGCCTGGCGCAACGCCATGCGCACCGGCGCCGCATCACCTTGCGCGGACAACTCGACCTGCGGCGCACCCTGCGCGCGAATGCCGGGCACGACGGTGTGCCGATTGCCCTCGCGTTCAAGCACCGCCGGCGCGAGCGACCGCGCATCGTGGTGGTCTGCGACGTGTCGGGCTCGGTCGCGCAGGTCGTGCGTTTCCTGCTATTGTTTCTCTACACACTGCAAGGCACCGTCGCCGACCTGCGCAGCTTCGCTTTCTCCAACCGCCTGAAGGACGTGGCGGCGCCGCTCGAGTCTTTGCCCTTCGACGATGCGATGGCGCTGATCCTCAAGGAGGTGGGCGGCGGCGCCACCGACTACGGGCAGGCATGGGTCGATCTGCATGACCGGCACTGGTCGGCCATCGACCGCCGCACCACGGTGCTGGTGCTGGGCGACGGCCGCTCCAACCAGTCCGACCCGCGACTCGACCTGTTTGCCGAACTCGCTGAGCGTGCCAAACGCGTGGTCTGGTTGTGTCCGGAAACGCCCGCGCGCTGGGGCAGTGGGGACAGTTGCATACTGAAATACCGGCCCTACTGCCACCACATCGCCCATTGCGCGAGCGCCAGTGACCTGGAACGTGTGATCGACGAAGCACTTGCAGCTTACGGCTGAAGAGGAACACCCCATGATGGCTGCGACCGCGCCCGGCGTGATGGGACAAGCACGGCCCACCTTGGTCATTCGCCATGGGCTGAAGCCTCGGAAGATGTTGTACGCAGAGATGCAACCAAAAACTGGGCGAAATTGAGCTTTTTGCTGCCCGGCCGAACATCCTGGAACAGCTTGTCAACACGCGAAGGCGATGGATTGCCTTTACGTCCGCAGTAACGACGAGCAGGTCGATCGCGCCGAAACTTGCGACAGCGAATTTCGCCACTGCGATGTCGAACCACCAGACCGACTTACTTGCGTTGACGTTTGCAAAGTGGGTCGTCGCAATTGGCAACTCAGCGTCGGTCGAACAGGCGCATCTGTTTGAAGAGAATTAATCAGTTGCACAACGGCGGAATTGTGGCTGCATCATCAGGTTGGCGGTTGCGTTTTCAATGCCATGTGCTTGTCTTCTGTTGGTTCATCGCACATCAACGGACGATAAGCGCGCGTAATGAGGGTTTCGATGGCATCTACACCCAGGGCGAAAGCTTGCGCAGGGCATGGCGGGCCCTGTCCGAAAGGCTCCCGGGAGCCTTCGTGCCGCCTCGGCGCGCGCCGAGACGCTAACATCCACGCTCCATCGCCGAGCGATGATCGACCACATTGGGCGATGATCGTACGATTGAGCACACTCCAAAGGGAAAAAAACGTCGCATGAACCTGTCGACCGACACAGTTTCGCTGGAGCGCCGGGACTGGATTGCCGGCCTGGAAAAGGGCTTGTCCATCATCGAAGCTTTTGATTCCGACCACCCGCGCATGACGGCCAGCCAAGTCGGCCAGCGCTGCGGTCTGACCCGCACGGCCGCACGCCGGTACCTGCTGACGCTGGCCCACCTGGGGTACGCATTGACCGACGGCAAGCTGTTCTGGCTGTCGCCGCGCGTGCTGCGCCTGGGGCAGGCCTACCTCGATTCGGCCCGGCTGCCGCGCGCGATCCAGCCTTTCCTGCAGCGGGTCACGGCAGGCACCGGCGAGACCGCGTTCGCCGCCGTGCTTGACCAGCAGGAAGTGGTCTACATCGCCCGCAGCGGGACGCACCGGCAAATGAACATTGGCTATGTACTGGGCTCCCGGATGCAGGCCCAGGTGACTGCCGCAGGCATGGCCATCCTGAGCAAGATGCCGCCCCCGGCGCTGGACGCCTGGCTGGCCCGGTGCGAGTTCAAGGCCTACACGGCCTTTACCCTGAACGACCCGCAGCGGCTGCGCGATGCGGCAGAGCTGGCCCGGCGTCAGGGTTGGGTCGTGTCCGAGCAACAGCTGGAAATGAATTTCCGCGGCATCGCCATACCGGTGTTCGGGCATGGCGATACGCTGCTCGGCGCGATGAGCGTGACAATGCCGATGAACAACGAAAGCACGGAAGCGGCCTTGTCCCGTGTCCTCCCGGTGTTGCAGGAAACCGCGCGCAGCATGCGCCATCTGCTGTAGTCGAACCCCGTGCGGCGGCGGATACACCGCCAGGCCTGGCGCCTCGCTTTCGACCAGAGTGCCATCGGCAACGAAGCGCGGGCACCGTGCCGGGGGCTCATGCGGGTGCCGCGGAGGTACTGGCACCCGTAGTGTGTGCCCCGCCCAGGAACAGCCGTTCCATATGCGGATCGGCCAGAATCTCGGCGGCGGGTTTGTGCAACACCAGGCGGCCGGATTCCAGGGCAAGCGCGTCGTCCGAGCAATTCAGGGCGCTCTTGACGTTCTGCTCCACCATGAGCACCGTGGTGCCCTGGTCGGCCAGCTTGCGCAACAGCCTGAAGACATCCAGCACCACCAGCGGCGACAGGCCGATCGAGGGCTCGTCGATCAGCAACACCTTGGGTCGCAGCAGCAGCGCGCGCCCGATCTCCAGTTGCTTCTGCTCCCCTCCTGACAGTGACGACGCGCGCGAGTGCAACCGCTCACGCACCCGCGGAAAAAGCTCCAGCACTTCAGGGATTCGCTCGTGGGTGGTTTTCATTCCCAGCGTGATGCCGCCCAGCTCCAGGTTCTCGAACACGCTGAGCTGACCGAACAGGTTGCGCCCCTGCGGCACGAACGCAATACCCATCGCCAGCAGCGCTTTCTGCGAGGCACCGGTGATGTCTTGCCCGTGCAGCCGGATCCGTCCCTGGCGCGGCTTGAGCAGACCAAACAGCGTCTTGAGCACGGTCGACTTGCCCGCGCCATTGGGGCCGATCAGCAGCGTGATAGTGCCCGGCGCCACTTGGAACGACAGGTTGTTCAGGATCATGAAATCCTTATAGCCGGCGGTCACGTCGTCAAAGGCGATGCAGGGGGTGAGGGGTGCGTCGTTCATCTCAGTTCCCCAGGTAGGCGTCGAGCACCCGCTTGTTGGAGCGGATCTCGTCGGGCGTGCCGATGGCCATCACCCGGCCCTCCACCATCACCATGATCCGGTGGCACAGGTCCATCACAAAATCCATGTTGTGCTCGATGACCACAAAGCTGCCGCGCGACGATCGGTTCAGTTCCTTGAGCAGGGCACTGATGCCGCCTACCAGCGAGGGGTTGACGCCGGCGCAGGGCTC
This sequence comes from Rhodoferax sp., assembly GCA_043776215.1. GTDB lineage: Bacteria > Pseudomonadota > Gammaproteobacteria > Burkholderiales > Burkholderiaceae_C > CAISIP01. Next base: position 5,082 of record JAYVRP010000789.1, read on the forward strand.
GTCCAGCAGCACCAGATCGGGCTCGCTCATGAAGGCCATCGCGATGTCCACCAGCTTTTGTTGCCCGTAGCTGAGTTCGCCGGCTTTCTTTTCGGCCACATGGCGCAGATGGAACTGGTCGATCAGTGCGTCGGCGCGCGCGCCCAGGCCGGAGTCGCCAGGCGCAAACATGCGCCCCAGCAGGCTGCCCTGGTGCTCCTGGGCCGCGACGAGCAGGTTGTCGCGCACGCTCATCTTGCCGAATACCTGCAGCGTCTGGAAGGTGCGGCCCACGCCCTTGCGGTTGAGTGCCAGCGGGCCCAGCGCGGTGACATCTTCGCCCTTGAGCTCGATACGCCCGGAGTCCGGCGCAATCTGGCCCAGCATACTGTTGAACAGCGTTGTCTTGCCCGAGCCGTTGGGGCCGATCACGCCGAAGATCTCGCCCGCGCGGACCTCGAAGGACACCCCGCCAACCGCCTGGATCGCGCCGTAGGCCTTTTTCATGTCGGTGACCCGAAGCACCGCCGCTTCGGCCAGGCGGTCATGGTGGCGCGCGCCCGTCATGCCCGGACTTCCTGTGCCGCAGCGCTGCGTGCGGCCGAGGCCTGGCGCGCCTGCCGACGGGCCTGGATCCGGTCGGGAATGCTCAGCAGCCCGTCGGGCAACCAGATCATCAGCAACACCACCATCGCACCAAACATGAACAGGTACCAGGCCTGCGCAAAGCGCAGCCACTCCGGCAGCACCACACCCACAGCCGACCCGAGCACCGGCCCGAGAAAGTAGCCCGGTCCGCCGACCACAACCATCAGGTACATCATGATGGACTGGCCCACCGTGAACATCGACGGATCGATGAACTGCACCTGGGCGGCGTACAGCCCGCCGGCGATTCCCGCGTAGACGGCGCCGATGGCAAAACTCAGCAGCGTGTAGCTGCGGGTATCGATGCCCAGGCTCTCGGCCCGTATTGGGTTGTCACGCAGCGCGGTGAAGGCCTTGCCCCAGGGCGAGCGCAGCAGACCCCACAGCAGCAGCGCCAGCACGATCGCAAACACCAGCACCATCCGGTAGTAGGCCAGGTTGCCGTCCATGCTGAAGCCGGCCACCGACGGGCGGGCGATGTTGTTGATGCCGAAGGTGCCACCGGTCAGCCATTCCTCGTTGCGCATGACCAGCCACAGGGCGGTGTTGAAACCCAGCGTGGCGAAGGCCAGATAGATGGTCTGCACCCTCAGCGCCGGAAAGCCCAGCATGAGGCCCACCACAAAACACAGCAGGGCGGCCACCGGCAAGGCCAGCCAAAAACTCAAGCCCACCTTGAGAAAGATCGCCACGGTGTAGGCGCCGATGCCGAAGAAGGCCGCATGCCCCAGCGATTTCTGGCCTGCATAGCCCACGGTGAGGTTCAGGCCCATGGTGGCAATGATGAACACCAGCCAGGTGGTGAACAGGTGGATGCCGTAGTTCTTCATGAACCCGGGCACCACCGCCAGCGCGGCCAACAGCAGCAGGGCCAGCACGATCTGTGCGCGCGTCTTCATACCTTGCGCTCCTCTTTGCGGCCGAGCAGGCCCTGCGGCTTGAACAGGATCACCACCATGAAGATGACCAGCGCCACCGCGTCCTTGTAGGCGGAGGACACGTAAGCGGCAGCCAGGTTCTCGCACACGCCCACGATCAGACCGCCCAGCAGCGCGCCGCGCGAGTTGTTGAAGCCACCGATGATGGCCGCAAAGAAGGCCTTGGTACCCAGGCTCTCGCCCATGTCGAACTTGGCCAGGTAGGTGGGGGTGACCAGCAGCGCGGCGGCCGCGGCGAGCAGCGCATTGATCGCAAAGGTGTAGAAGATCATGCGTGGCACATTGATGCCCAGCACCGAGGCGCTTTCGGTGTTCTGCGCCACCGCCTGCATGGCGCGCCCGGTTACCGTGCGCGACAGGAACGCCTGTGTGACGAGCACCAGCGCCACGGCGAAGACCACCGTGCCGATATCGCTGGCCGACACGGTGGCGCCGGCCAGGTTGAACAGTTTGTCGGGAAAGATCTGCGGAAACGGGTGGGGCTCTGCGCTGTATCCGGCGCGCCCGCCATTGCGCATCGCGATCGATAGCCCGATGGTGGCCACCACGATCGGCATCATGCCGTACTTGAAAAGCGGGTCTACCAGTCCGCGCTTGAAGGCCCAGCCCTGCACCAGCACCGAGCCCGCGCAGGCCGCCAGGAAGGCCGGCACGATCGGTATGTTGGCACCCAGCAGCATCACCATCATGAACGCCGGCAGCATCACGAATTCGCCCTGGGCAAAATTGATGGTGCCCGAGGCCTGCCACAGCAGCGTGAAGCCCAGCGCGGCCAGTGCGTAGATGCTGCCGGTGGCCAGGCCACTGAAGAAGAGCTGGATGAAGTCGGTCATGGGCACTCACCAATCAAAAAGTTGCGCCGGGGCGTCCCACATCATCTGCCGGCATTGCGCTGGAGTGAACCACTGGCCTGCCAGCTGCACCAGCGTGCCGTAGTCCAGCCGGTAGCTGGCGCGCAGAAACGGCCAGTCCGAGGCCCAGATGCAGCGCTGCGGCCCGAAAGCGTGCAGCAATCGCAGCACATGGGGCCTGGCATCGGCGAACGGGTAGCCGGTCAGCGAGAACTTTGAAAATCCCGAGAGCTTGACCACCGCCAGACCGCTGTCGGCCAGGGCGAGCACTGCACGCACGCCGGGTGCATCCGGGCCGTCGGCCAGCACCGGCCGTCCGCAGTGGTCGATCAGTGTGCGCACGCCGGCCTGCAAGATGCGCGGAAGCAGCGCAGCCAGTTGGTCGCCTGCGACCTGGAACTGGGCCCACAGGTCCGTTGCTGCCAGGCGCGCCAGCATCCCGTCGATATCGGCATAGTAGTCCAGTCCATGCAACGCCGGATTGAAGGCCACCCCCACGATGCCCTGTTGCTTCAGGTCGCGCAGTGCCGCGCTGCCGGTGTTGCTGGCCAGCACCGCCACACCCTTGAAACGGCCCTCACCCTGTGCGATGGCGTCCAGCAGGCACCGGTTGTCAATGCCGTAGCCGGAATTGGGGCCCACCAGCAGCGCGTGTCGCGTGCCGTAGGCCGCCATGACATGGGTGAAATAGGCCGCGGTGCCGACTTCCTGGCCAGTCGGGTGGTAGGCCACCTCGGGTGGATAGGGGAAACGCTGCGGATCGAGGACGTGGCAATGGCCATCGATCTTGGGCAGATCGAAGAGGTTCACGGTGCTGCGCCGCTCAGAAGGTGGCTTGTACCGCGGCCCGCAACTCGGCTGTGAGTTCGGGCAATACACCGAACCAGGCCTGAAACGCTGGGCGGGCCTGGTTGAGCAGCATGCCCAGGCCATTCACTGTGCTGTGGCCGCGCGCTCTGGCCTGGGCCAGCAGCGGCGTCTCCTGGGGGATGTAGATCGCATCCGACACCAGTGCCTGCAGGGGCAGGTCGGCCAGCACCACATCGAGCGCCGGCTGCCCATGCATGCCCTGCGTCGTCGTGTTCACCAGCAGGCTGACGCCAGCCATGGCCGCATTGCGCTCGGCCCAAGGCAGCACCTGCACACGGGCGCCGAAAGCCTCGGCAAGTGACTGGGCCCGCTCCGGTGAGCGGTTGGTCAGCCGCACCACAGGCGCGCCTTCGTCCAGCTGCGCACACACAATGGCCCGTGCCGCACCGCCGGCGCCCAGCACCAGCGCCGGGCCGGCGTCACCGCGCCAGCCGGGTTCGGCATCGCGCAGGCTCTGGATGTAGCCGGCGCCGTCGTTATTGGCGCCCAGCAGGCTGCCGTCCGGTCGCACCACGATGGTGTTGATGGCGGCAATGCGCCGGGCTGCAGGAGTCAGCTCGTCCATCAGGGCGATGGCTGAAACCTTGTGCGGCACCGTAACGTTGCAACCGGCAAAACCCAGCGCGGGCAGCCCGCGGATGGCGTCTGGCAGCCGGTCCGGGTGCACCGGCAGTTGCACGTACGCCCCCTTCAGGCCGAGGCGGGCAATCCAGTGGTTGTGGATCGCCGGCGACCGGGTGTGGGCCACCGGCCACCCCATCACACCAGCGAGGATGAATCGCGCGTCAGACATCGGGTGTCCCTAGGGCTGCCGGACTCGGGATCACTTCTTGTTGAGCGGCGGAAGGGTTTCAGCAACGACGGTCTTGCCGTTGCGAATCTCGGTAATGAAGCTCTCGCGGTCGATGTCCCCGTTGGCGTCAAAGCAGACGTCCATCAGCACGCCAGGATGCTGCTTGGCCGAGAAACAGCTGTTGCGGATGGCCGCTGCAGCGGCCTTGCGGTCCACCTTGCCAGCCTTCTCGATTGCGGCCTTCAGGATGTACATGCCGGTATACCCTTTGACACCGTTATGGTCCGACACGCTGTTGAACATGGCCTGGTACTGCTTGCCGAAAGCCTGCAGCTCGGGCGCCTCGACCGTCAGTCCGACATGGGCCACCGCGCCGTTGGCGGCCTCGCCGGCCAGTTCGACCACCTTGGCGCTGGTCAGCACGGTCTCGCCAATCACCGGCTTGCCCCAGTTCTGCTTGCGCAGCTCGCGCAGCAGCCGGGCCGACTCTTCCTCGTTGGTGTAGGCAAACAGCGCGTCGGCGCCGGATTGCTTGGCCTGCACCACTGCGGCAGAGAAGTCGACCTGACCGGATTCGGTGGAAATCTCCACAACGATCTGCGTGCCAGTACCCTGCAGCAATTGCTTGATGGTGGCCTGCCCGCCTTTGCCGAAGTCGTTGTTCACATACAGCACCGCCAGTTTCTTGGACTTGGCCGTCAGATACCGGGCCAGCTTCGGAAACGAGATGCTCTGGCCGAAAGCGGTGCGGAACACATACGGATTACCCTGCTGGGTGATGGCCGCGGCTTCGCCACCGGTGAAGTTGGGCACCTCGCCGCGTTTGCTCTCGGCCATTGAAACCATGATGGAGCCAGAAAACACCGGCCCGAAAATCGCGAACACGTCGTTGTCCACTGCCTTTTGCGTAAGGCCCTTGGCCACGCCAGGGTTGGTCTGCGTATCTTCGGTGGTGTAGCTGATCTTGCGACCCGCGATGCCGCCCTTGGCGTTGATTTCCTTGATGGCCATCTCCACCCCGTTCTTGAACATGGTGCCCGAGGTGGCCCCGGGGCCGGACAGCTCGACGATGTTGGCGATCTTGATGTCCTGGGCCTGTGCCAGGGTGGCACAGGCCATCAGGATGCCGGTAGCCAGAGCGCACAGAGTTGCTTTCATCGGGGGTCTCCTCGTCGGTTGGGTTGCAAAGCAGATCAGCAAGGCGGGAGGCAGGCAAAGAATGTGTGTCGGCCCGGGTGCGATGGCGGGACAGAAATGTAAGGCGGTCCCTGGGGCTTTCGGGTGTTTTGTGTTGCAATTTGGTTCGATGATCGATCAAAACCATGCGATGAACGCACGATTTCAGGGTAAATACGGGGGTTTCCCAGCGGACTGGTCCCAGCGGGCGAATAGCAAAATCAACCGGCATGTTTTTGTGCCCACCGGGACGGACTCACCCGCACTGGGTGGTGCACCGGGGAGTTTTTTGGGGGGTGTTGGCCTGGCCGGCCGCACACTGCGCAGCCGCAGCCCCGCCGCCGGACCTGAAAATCTCCTGGACATCGGGTAAACCCGCACACTTCGTGGCCCCTCACCGGGCTCTGCCCGCGGCAGGCGCGGCCCCTCCCCGCGGCCCGGGGGAGCGGACCGCCTTCACGCCGCCTGCCGAAGATCTCCGTGCGTCGGCACCCGGGGCGGTGCCCGGGCCTGCAGCCCCAGGTGCGTGAGGACCCGCTCTACCACGGCCGATTTGAAAATGGCCGCAATGATCCTGAGCTGGCCGCCGCAATTCGGGCAGTGTTCGAGGTCGATCTCAAACACGCGCCTGAGCAACCGGGCCTAGCTGATGCGCGCCGGCCGGCCGTGCGCGCAGGCCGGTTCGGTCGCCGTCAGCTCCGACTTGCCGGCGGCCTGCCCGGGGCCGTGCGGCACCACCTGCGCGCGCAGTTTGGCGTTGGGCGCCAGCACCCCATGGAAGCGAATGAGGTGTAGCCGCGGTCGCGGCATCAGCAGCGGACTGACCCAGGCCGCGGCGCATTGCCGAGTTGCTGAGCCGCCCGCTGCAAGTGGGCGAGGAGGTGACGCACGATCGGCTTGCGCGCGGCGTCCGAGCGGGACAGCGCGCCGAGCGTAAGCTGCAACGGCCCCTCGGCAACCGGCACCATCTCGATGTGCTGCATGACATAGGGATGGATCGCGATCTGGTGCGGCAGCAGGCCGACGCAGTTGCCGTTGGCGATCACCGCCAGGAGGCCGAGCGTGGAGTTCACCACGGCGCCGGTCGGCGGCGCGACGAGGCCGTGCTTCTCGAAGAGCGTGCGCGCGTATCCCGCCTGCGGCGCCCCGCCGGTGTAGACCCAGGGTGCCTGCGCCAGGTCGGCCAGCCTGCCCGCGCGGGCCAGCGGGCTGCCCTTGCGCACCACGACCACCATGGCGATCGGCATCAGCGGCTCCACGATGAACTCGCCTTGCGGCAGCTTGTACGGCACCGGTCCGAGCGCGATGTCGACCTCGCCCTTGCGCAGCCGCGTCAGCTGCTGGATGTACATCTCCTCGGTCACATGCAGCTGAATCTGCGGGAACTCGCGCCCGAACGTGCGCAGCGTCTCCGGCACCAGGGTCACCACCGCGAGGGGCACCGCACCGATGGTCAACGCGCCGGCCATGTCGCCGCCCAATTGCTGGATCTGCTCGACCGCGTGGGCCAGTTCTCGCTCGGCCGCGACGGCGCGCTCGTACAGCACCATGCCCTGCGCCGACGCGACGACGCCGGTGGTGGAACGCACCAGAAGCGTGGCCGACAGTTCGCGCTCCAGTTCCCGGATCAACTTGGTGAGCCCGGGTTGCGACACTGCAAGGCGGCGCGCGGCCGAGCGCAGGCTGCCTTCTTCGACGGCGGCGACCAGAGCGCGCAGGCCCGAGAGCTTCATGCCGTGAATGATAACTGCCGGTTATCGCGCTGCGCTTCCTGCCATCTTCTGCCGGCCCGGGCACCTTCCTAAACTTGGCCCCACTCAGGAGCAGTTGCATGGAAGTCATTTGCAATCGACGCGCCGCGCTGCGGGCCATGGCCGGTGCGCTGGAGTGGGCGCAGGTGTCCGCGTTCGCCCAGCCGAGCTATCCGGACAAGCCGTTGCGCATCATCGTGCCATTCACGCCCGGCGGCTCCACCGATGTGCTGGCGCGAGCCATCGGACAGGAATTGAGCCTTTCATTCGGGCAGGCAGTCGTGATCGACAACGTGCCCGGCGCCGGCGGCTCGCTCGGTGCCGAGCGCGCCGCCAAGTCACGCGCCGACGGCTACACACTTCTGATGGGCCACATCGGGACGCTCGCCGTGAATCCCTGGCTTTACCCGAAGCTCGGCTACGACCCGGTACGCAGCTTCGCGCCGGTCGCATGGGTCGCACGGGTGCCCAACGTGCTGGTGGTTCATCCGTCGGTGCCGGCAAAGAGCCTCAAGGAGCTGGTCGCGTTGGCGAAGGGCAGGCCGGGTGCGATGGCCTACGGCTCGGGCGGCAATGGCAGCGCGGCACACCTGGCCATGGAATACCTCAAGCTGCAGACCGGTACGTCGTTTCTGCACATTCCCTACCGCGGAACCGCGCTGTCGGTGACGGACCTGCTGGCGGGCCAGGTGCAGGTGCTGTTCACCGGCGCGCCCGCGCTGCTGCAGCAGATCAAGGCCGGCAAGATGCGCGCGCTGGCGGTGTCGAGCCCGCAGCGGCTGGCGGTCCTGCCGGACGTGCCCACCGTCGCAGAAAGCGGCATCGCTGGCACGAAGGACTTCGAGGCTGATCAGTGGTACGGGCTGGTGGCGCCTGCCGGCACGCCAGCCGACATCGTTGCGCTGCTCAATCAGCAGGTGAACAAGGCGTTGCTGTCGCAGGAGGTGCGTGCGCGCCTCGCCTCTGAGGGGGCGGAACCGACCCCCACCACGCCCCAGGCTTACGGCCAGCTGATCGCGTCCGAACTGCGACGCTGGCAAAAGGTCGTCAAGGCCGCCAGCATCAAGGCCGATTGAACTGCACACACACAAGCGATACAGCCCATGAAGAAAGTCCTCACCCGGCGGCAAGGTGATCGTCACCGACCCATGCTCGAAAGCCGACCCGCTCACGCCCCCCGAGTACAAGAACCTCGAAGCTCTCGGCAAGGTCGACTTGCTGTTGGTGACGCATCGGCACCTCGAGGTGCTGCCGCTCAAGGCCGGTGAGAAGGCGGTGTTCTGATGCTGCGCGAGCGCCTCGACCCCGTACGCCGGAAGCTGCTCGGCGCGGCGCTCGCGGTGGCGGCCGGGATCGCGGGTTGCGCGGCGCCCGGTGCGCCGCAGGGCGCGCGCGACGCGCTCGCGCCGACCGGCACGTTGCGCATCGCCGTGTATCCCGGCTCACCGACTTCGCTGGTCGAGAACGCACCGCCGGAGCGCATGCGTGGCGTCAGCGTCGACCTCGGCCGATCGCTTGCCGTGAAACTGGGCGTGCCGGCGCAGATCATGGTGTTTCCGCGTGTCGCCGAAGTCGTCGCAGCGGTCCAGCGGGGCGAAGCAGACTTCACCGTCACCAATGCGTCGCCGGATCGGCAGCGTGTTGTCGACTTCGCCGAACCGCTGCTGGACCTGGAACTGGGCGTGCTGGTGTCGCCCTACTCGCGCATCGTGGCCATGGCCGGCCTCGACCAGTCCGGCGTGATGATCGGTGTCAGCCAGGGCAGTTCCTCCGCGCGCACGCTCGCAGGCCGGCTGAAGCAAAGCAAGCTGCGCACGTTCCCATCGCTCGACGCTGCCGCCGAGGGCCTGCGGCGGGGCGAGGTCGACGCCTTCGCCACCAACAAGGGCATCCTGTTCGAACTCGCACCCAAAGTGCCTGGTGGCCGCCTGCTGGAAGGCCGCTGGGGTGCGGAGCACCTTGCGCCTGCGATGCCGAAAGGGCGGCCGGTCGCTGGGCTGGCCTACCTGCAGGCTTTCACGCGCGAAGTGCGCAGCAATGGCGAGTTGGAGCGTGCCGCGCAGCGCGCTGACCTGCGCGGCACCGCAGCGCCCGCCCCGTGAAGCGCATGCCCCACACCGACAAGGAAACCCTGACCATGGATCGCCGCACCGCACTCACCCTCATCGCAGCCGCTTGCGGCAGCGGCCTCGCACAAGCCCAGGCACTCGCCAATCGGCCGGTCAAGGTCATCGTCGGCTTCGCGCCTGGCGGCGCCGTGGACCTTATCGCCCGTGCAGTCGCGCAGCCACTGACAGGCCTGATCGGCCAGGTCGTCATCGTGGAGAACAAGCCCGGCGCCGGTACCAACATCGCGATGAAGGCGCTCGTCGACAGCCCGCCGGACGGCCACACGCTGATGCTCACGGCGAACTCCATCTCGGCCAACCCCACGCTCTACTCGCCGCCGCCGCTCGACCCCGCCAAGGATGTCACCGCGATCTCGCTCGTCGGTCGCGTGCCGGTGGTCATCGCAGCGAGCACGGCGAGCGGCCCGGCGAGCATGGCCGCGTTCATTTCCGCGGCCAAGGCTTCGCCCAAGTCATTCTTCTACGGCAGTCCCGGCAACGGTTCGACACCGCACCTGGCGATGGAGCTGTTCGCACGCGCTGCGGGCATCCAGGTCACACACGCGCCGTACCGTGGTGGCGCGCCGGCGATCACCGACACAATCGCCGGCCACATTCCCCTCGTGGCGGTGAATGCGCTCGAAGTGCAGCCGCACGTCGCATCCGGCCGACTGCGCGTGCTGGCGGTGCTGAGCCCGACCCGCACGTCGATCTTCCCCGACGTGCCGTCCATCGCCGAAGCGGGCTTCCCCGGTTTCGAAGCGTCCGTTTGGTACGGCTTCGTCGGCCCGGCGGGCATGGCGCCGGCGCTGGTGACCCAATTGCACGCCGCGATCCAGAAAGCCATCGTCTCACCCGAAGTTCGCGACAAGCTGGTGAGCGCCGGTGGCGAAGTGCAGCTCGGACCGACGGATCGCCTCACCGCGCTCATCGCGTCGGAGCAGTTGCGCTATGCACGGGTGATCCGCGAGGCGGGGATCAAGCCGGACTGAGATTTCCGCAGGGGCCTGCCCCGGCATGCAGAGGGGGATGTTTGGGTTTGTGGCGGCGGCCGGTGACCCGCCAATTCGGCTCGCCCAAGGACAGAGCAGTGGCCTCAAACCGGGCCGCGGCAGCGTTGCCGCGACTACCGGCAATGCAGAGGTCGGCAACTTTCATCGAAGGCGGTTATCCGGCAGTCAATTTGGGATCGTTGTATCGCCGATCTATTGATCTATTCGCAATTCATCACACCGTTCGGGCTGAGCCTGCCGAAGCCTGCAGCCCTTCGACAGGCTCAGGACGAACGGTTTGGTGGGTGTCGCGAATTCCGAAAACCTCAATAATCTGCGGGCCTTGCTGACCGAAAACCCTATGCGAGATGGTTCCCACCGCTCAAATGGAACCTCGCTGAGGCGCTGCATGTTTTGAAGTTTTACATCCGTTGGCTCGAAGGCCGGATAAGTGACTGCGGGGCTCCCTACACTAAACGGACCCGAATCGCGCCCTCCCTACACTGGCACCATGACACCACCATTCTCCGAACCCCCCATCCTGTGCGGCGCGTACCGCAAACCGCGCCAGATGCTGGCCGGACAGGTCTACGACGGCCACACTT
>JAYVRP010000790.1:0-4347 GCA_043776215.1 Rhodoferax sp.
GTCCAGGCTGTCGAACTGCTCGCGGATCTGGAACATGAACACACCCAGAATCAGCACACCGATCAGCACATCCAGCGCAATGCCGAGCTCCACCACCATCGGCATGCCGTAAGTGGCCGATGTGGCGGCAAAAAACAGGCCGTTTTCCATGGCCAGGAAACCGATCACCTGCGGCACCGCCTTGGCGCGCGTGATCATCATCAGGAACGACAGCAAGACACAGGCCAGTGCGATGCCCAAGGTCCCTCCAGCCAGGGCGGACGACAGCTGGCCGATGGGTTTGGCCAGGTTGAACGCGAAGATCACGACCAGGATGCCAATCAGCATGGTGGTGGGGATGTTGATCAGCGTCTCGACGTCCCAGCGAAGGCCCAGGCGGTCCACCACGCGCAGCAACAAGTAGGGGATCAACACCACCTTCAGCACGAAGGTCAGCCCGGCCGACAGATAGAGGTGTGGCTGGTCCGTCACGTACCCCACCACGGCCGTGGACAACACGAGTGTCGCCCCCTGGAACGTGAACAGGTGAATCAGCGACACGATGCGCCGCTGCGAGATCATCGCAAAAGCCAGCATCAGAAGCACTGCGCCGAGCAGGTTCACGAACTGCGACAGCAAGCTGCTCATGGCGTGAGCAACAGATGCACAAGCAGGCCGAGCACGGCCAGCAGGAACGCGGTGGCCAGGAACTCCGGCACGCGAAAAATGCGCATCTTGGCGTTGAGCGTCTCCAGTGTCGCCAGCAGGCCGCCCCCAATGCCCAGTTTGAGCACCAGTACCGGCAACGCCAGCAGGATGTCGAGTGGCGCCTGTGCGTCGGCCACGCCCCAGGGAATGAACAGCGCCAGGCCGATGCATGAGTAGGCGAACAACTTCAGGCTGGCCGCCCATTCGAGGAGCGCCAGGTGGCGCCCGGAATACTCCAGAATCAGCGCTTCGTGAATCATGGTCAGTTCGAGGTGGGTGGCCGGGTTGTCCACCGGCACGCGCGCGTTTTCGGCCAGCGACACCATGGTGAAAGCGACACCGGCGAATGCAAACCCGGGGTAGATCGTGAAGTCCCGATGGGCCAGCGTCTCGACGATGGTGGTCAGCGAGGTGGACTTGGAAATCAGCGAGGCCGAGAACAGCACCATCAACAGTGCCGGTTCCGCGAGAAACCCGAACAGCATCTCGCGCCGCGCGCCCATGCTGCCGAAAGCGGTACCGATGTCCATCGCCGCCAGCGAGATGAAAACCCGCGCCAGCGCGAACAGGCCCACCAGCGCAATGGCATCCGCAGCCGGCGCCAGTGGAAGGTCGGTCGACAGTGTGGGGATGATGGCGCAGGCCAGCAGCATGCAGGAAAACACAATATAGGGCGCGGCGCGAAACAGCGACGAGGCGTTGTGCGCCACGACCGTGTCCTTGGTGAACAGCTTGTGCAGCATCCGGTAGGGCTGCCACAGGCTGGGCGCGGATTTGTTCTGCAACCAGGCCCGCCACTGGTTGGTCCAGCCAGTCAGCAACGGGGCCAGCAGAACCGCGATCACGATCTCCAGCAACTGGGATGCAAGCCCGGACCAGTTCATGCCATCACCGCCAGCAAGGTGGCCACCAGTGTCAGGAAGCTGTACAACAGGTAGACCGAAATGCGGCCCTGCTGCATCAGCCCGACCACGCGCGCGACGCGCGCCGTCACGCGGCTGACGGGCAGGTACAGCCAGCGCCAGAAATGGTCCTCCACGATCACGCGGTAACGTGGCAGCAGATCGAACGGCGACGGCAACTCGCGCCGCATCTGGAAGAAGGGTTCGAAGATCTGGCGGATCGGTTGGCCGAACCCTTCCGCCGTGTCCTGCATGCGTGCAGTACCCCAGGGGAAACCACAAGCCCAGGCCAGTCCGCGGCGCAGCCGCCCGTGATAGAAGCGGCGCACCAGCACGAAGGTCAGCGCCACGCTGCCCAGGATGCCAAGCAGGAACACCACCGGACCATAACTGGCCTGGTCCAGGCTGTTGGGCACCAGCAACCAGCCGCTTGCGGCGACGCGCGCGCCCAGCCCGGACCCGACCAATTGCTGCGTCACCGGATCGATGAGCGCGATGAACTGGGTCGGCAGCAGGCCCAGCGCCACGCAGCCCAGTGCCAGCCAGAGCATGCCGGCCCGCTCCAGTTGGCCGGCGTCGTGCGCGTGCGCGAGTTTTTCCTCGCGCGCCTGACCGAGAAAGATCACGCCGAAGAATTTGACCATGGTGTAGCCGGCCAAGGCCGCCACCAGCGCGATCAGGGCGGCCACCACGGGGATCAACATGGTGAGCAAGGGCAAGGGCAGGCCGGGCGCGAAAAGAAAACTCTGCAACAGCAGCCACTCCGACACGAAGCCGCCCAGCGGCGGCAGCCCCGCACTGGCCAGCACGCCCAGCAGCGTGATCCAGCCCACCCATGGCATGGTGCGGATCAGGCCACCGAGCTTGCCCAGGTTGCGCTCTGCGGTGGCATGCAACACGCAGCCCGTGCTGAGAAACAGCAGGCTCTTGAAACACGCGTGGCTCGCCACGTGGTAGAGCGTGGCCGTGAGCGCCAGTGCCGCCATCGGTTGCATGTGATAGGCCGAAAAGACCAGCGTCAGCCCAAGGCCGACGAACAGCAACCCCATGTTCTCGATCGACGAATACGCCAGCAGCCGTTTCATGTCGGTCTGAACCGATGCGAACACCACACCGAACAAGGCAGTCGCCAGGCCCAGCGCCAGAAGCAGGCACCCCCACCACCACAGGCGCAGGTGCAACAGGTCGAAAGAGACCCGCAGCAGGCCATAAATGGCGGTATTGAGCATCACGCCGCTCATGAGCGCCGACACGGGCGATGGCGCAGCCGGATGCGCCTCGGGCAACCACACATGCAAGGGCAGGATACCGGCCTTGGCGCCGAACCCGAACACCGCCAGCAGAAAACCAGCCGAGGCCCAGAACGGCGTCAATTCCTGCAGGCGCATGTTGGCAAAGGTGTAGTCGCCCGAATTGGCCTGCAGCACGCCAAAACACAGCAGGATGGCGATGGCACCGATGCGCGCCATGGTGATGTACAGGTAACCGGCGCTGCGCACTTCGGGGATGCGGTGGTTGGCCGTCACCAGCAGGAACGACGACAGGGCCATGGTCTCCCACAGCACCATGAATGCATACGCATCATCGGCCAGGATCACGCCCAGCATGCTGGCCAGGAACACGTGGTATTCCAGGCACAGCAGGCCGGGCGGCGTGCCCTCCCCCTTGCGGAAATACCCGGCGGCGAAAATCGAGATGCCAGCCGAACCGGCACCCACCACCATCAGGAAATAGGCCGACAGGCTGTCGAGCCGAAAATGGAATGGCAGGCCGGGCAAACCAATCGGCAACACGGCCACTTGCGGCGTCCCGAGGACAGCGTCGAGCGCCACCGCAAAAAGCGCCAACCCCAGCATACCGCCGGCCGGGAACATCCAGCGTGCCACCAACTCCAGCCGACGCAGGGCGAGCAAACCGCTCAGCCCGACCAGCAGCCAACCCGCAGCCACCAGCAGCACCCCATCCAGGTGCAACCAATGCGCCGGGGGAGGCAACTGCATCACGCGTCAGACCCTCCCCGGGCGCGCCGGGCGCGCCTTGGCGGATGGGCTGGCCGGCTTCGGTCGGGCGTAGGACGCTTCGGGTGCTCCACTGGCCACGTAAGTCACATCGTGCTGTGTCAGGTAGTCGCGGATCAACTGACGCACCACCTGGGACGGCGTGCGGTCCTGGCGGGCACAAAGCTGCTCGAAGGCCGCCTTCTTGTTGGGGTCGAGGAGCAGCGTCAGCCGCGCGGTTTTCAACTCCATGGGCGCCTCCCGATGCGTTGGCAGGTGGCAGAGGATGGACATGGGGACATCCCATCCAACATGCTTTTTATGTGATTTGCATGTTAATACACATACCATGCCGTCGGGGCGCCCGTTCTGGCACCATGACGTCCATGAACCAGGAACTGCCCCCCCTCATCCGCGCGCTGCTGGAGCCCGGGCGTTATCCGGGCGGCGTGCGCCGGGTCGAGCTGGTGCAAACCCACATTTCATGGGTGCTGCTGGCCGGCGACTACGCCTACAAGATTAAGAAACCCCTGAAGCTGCCGTTCCTGGACTTCAGCACGCTGGAGCGGCGGCGCGTGTGCTGCGACGACGAGTTGCGGCTGAACCGGCGCGTGGCGGCCGATGTTTATCTGGATGTCGTCGGTGTGTTCCATACGCCGGATGACCCCCGATGGCGCGGCACTGGCGCACCGATCGAATACGCCGTTCGGATGCGTCGCTTCGACGAAAGCGGCCGGCTGGACCACATGTGCCGGCGCGGC
>JAYVRP010000791.1:0-4342 GCA_043776215.1 Rhodoferax sp.
GCCGGCGCCGCGGAAGCGCTGTCGCCCGACAACGACCCCGCACACTGGGACGTGATCGAAGGGCAGGGGGCGCTGTTCCATCCGGCCTATGCCGGAGTCACGCTCGGGCTGGTGCATGGCTCGCAACCCGACGCGGTGGTGTTGTGCCACGACCCCTCGCGCGACACCATCGAGGGCTACCCCGATTGCCCGATCCCCGACCTGCAGCATGCCATCGACCGCTACCTGGAGGCCGCGCGCCTGACCAACCGCGCGGTACGCTGCGTGGGCCTCAGCATCAACTCTTCGACCCTGTCCGATGCGCGGTGGGCGCAGTACGCGCGCGAGCTGTCCGGGCGCCTCGGGCTGCCGGTGGTCGACCCGATGCGTGGCGGCGTGGACCCGCTGGCCGTTGCCCTGCTGGCGCCATGATCACCTGCCGGACGAGCGTCGAACACTGGGCCATGATCGAGCCGTTCGAGATTGCGCGCGAGGTCATCACGGAGCAGCCGGTGTTGATGGTGACCCTGTGTGATGCTGACGGTCACACCGGGCGCGCCGAAGCCGCAGGTGTGGACTATGACGGTGAAACCCCGCAAGGCATGGCGGCCCAGATCGCGGCGGTGCTGGACCGGCTGCAAGACAGCGTCTCGGGGCAGGACCTGATGCAATGGCTGGCGGCTGGTGGCGCGCGCAATGCGCTGGACTGCGCCCTTTGGGACCTGCGCGCCAAGCAAAGCGGCATTCCGGCGTGGCACAGCGCCGGGCTGTCCGCGTTGGTTCCTGTGACGACGGCCTTCACCATCGGGCTGGGGGACGAGGCAACCACCCGACGCAAGCTGCGTGAGGCACGCCGCTACCCGCTGCTCAAACTCAAGGTGGACGCCGTGCGCCATCTCGACATCGTGCGTTGGGTGCGCGAGGAGCATCCGGCGGCACGCGTGGTGGTGGATGCGAACCAGTCCTGGTCGCGCGAGTTGCTGCTTGCCTTGTTGCCGCAGCTGCTGGATCTGGGCGTTGAACTGGTCGAGCAACCGTTACCCTGTGACGGGGATGCGCAGCTGGATGGCCTGACATCACCGATTCCGCTGGCTGCCGACGAATCCTGCACCGACCGTTCGTCGCTGTCTGCCCTGGCAGGACGTTACCAGTACATCAATATCAAGCTCGACAAATGCGGCGGGCTCACCGAAGCCCTGGCCATGGCGGACGCCGCCACCCGGCTCGGGTTGGGCCTGATGGTGGGCAATATGTGTGGCACGTCGCTGGCCATGGCCCCGGCGTTCCTGCTGGCCCAACGCTGCAGTTACGTGGACCTGGACGGGCCGCTGCTGCAGCAACTCGACCGGGCCACGCCGCTGCACTTCCACAACGGCGTGATCGAGCCGCCTGTGCCAGCCTTGTGGGGCTGAACAGGCACTTGTCCGGCCGAAGGTCTTGACGTCCGCCGAGACGGGCAAAGTTCCTATTTGACCTGGGACTTGAAGTAGCTGAACGAATGGACAAATGCGTCACGCACTTTTTCCACTTCATCGACCATTTTTTCCCAGGAGTCTTCACCGGCGGCCGCGAACTCGTTCATCTTGGCCACCGCCAGGGACGACTGGTGGCGCAGCTTGGTCATTTCGGCCCTGTATTTTTCGCGTGCATCTTCGCGGGCCTCCTTGGCCTTGGCTTCGAGTTGGTCCATCTTGAGATTGAGCTCGTCGAGTTGCAGTTTCATCTTGGCGGTGTATTCGTCGCGTTTGGTCATGGTCTTTTTCCTGATTTGATGGAGGATTGGCTGTGTACGCAGTCCGGCAGCGGAACTTTGGTCTGTTGCGTCGTTGCCAGTGCTTTTCAATGGTCGCCTCTGCAAGTACAGGCGTCTGTGCGCTACCGCACTGATGAGACGAGGGCGGCTGGCCCCAGATTCTGCTGCGTACCGGCAAGGGATTACCATGGCGCTTTTGCTGGAGACCCGCATGAAAGAACGCCTGGTGTATGTCGGCCTGGTCGCTGTGCTGGCCAGCACGGCCGCGCTTTCGACCGAAGTGAAGTTGCGCATCCTGGAGACCACGGATGTGCACATGAACCTGCTCAGCTACGACTACTACCAGGACAAGGCCACTGACCAGTACGGCCTGGCGCGCTCCATCACCCTGATCAAGGCTGCGCGTGCCGAGGCCACCAACAGCCTGCTGTTCGACAACGGGGACCTGCTGCAGGGAAACCCCATGGGTGATGTGCTGGCCAAGGTCCATCCGCTCAAGGACGGGCAGGTGCATCCGGCCTACAAGGTGATGAACCAGCTGGGCTACGACGCTGGCAACCTGGGCAATCATGAGTTCAACTACGGGCTGGCATTCCTGCGTCGCGCGATTGCGGGCGCGAACTTTCCGTATGTCAATGCCAATGTCTTTGTGGACGACAAGGACAAGGATTCCGCTGGCGCCAAACACGCCTTCACGCCCTACCTGCTGCTGGACCGCATGCTGAAGGACGCGCAGGGCCGGGCGCACCCCATCAAAGTCGGTGTCATCGGCTTCGTGCCGCCGCAGATCATGCAATGGGACAAGAGCAATCTGGAAGGCCGTGTGGTGGCGCGGGACATGGTGGAAGTGGCCAGAAAATACGTGCCCGAGATGCGCGCCAAGGGCGCACAGCTGGTGATTGCCATCCCCCACTCCGGGTTCGAAAAGGGCGAGGTCGGCGCGCTGGCGGAAAACGCGGTGTCGCGACTGGCGGAGGTGCCGGGCATCGACGCAATCCTGTTCGGGCACTCACACGCCGAATTCCCCAGCAAGGCTTTTGCCGGTTTCCCGAAGGCGGATGTGGAGCGCGGCACCATCAATGGCGTGGCCGCCGTCATGCCGGGCCGCTGGGGCGACCACCTGGGTGTGGTCGACTTCACGCTGGACAACGCCAGCGGCAGCTGGAAGGTGGTCGACAGCCGCTCCAGCATCCGGCCGATCTTCGACCGTACCGCCAAGAAGTCGATCGCCGAGCCAGACCCGATGGTCGACAAGGCGGTGGGCGAGGAGCATGCCCAGACCCTGGCCTACGTGCGCGGCAAGGTCGCCTTCAGCAGTGCGCCGATCTACAGCTATTTTGCCCAGGTCAGTGACGACCCGTCGGTGCAGATCGTGTCCAACGCACAGATCGCTTATGTCAAGCGGGCCATGCAGGGCACCGACTACGAGAAATACCCGGTGCTGTCGGCAGCGGCACCATTCAAGTCGGGCGGCCGGCAGGGCTGGTCGTACTACACCGACATTCCCGCAGGTCCGCTGGCAATCAAGAATGTCACGGACCTGTACATCTACCCGAACACGCTCAAGGCGATGCTGCTGACGGGCGCGGAGGTGAAGGAATGGCTGGAGATGTCCGCCGGTCAGTTCAATCGGATCGATCCCGCGGGCGCGCCGCAGCAGAACCTCATCAACGATGCTTTCCCTTCGTACAACTTCGACACGATCGACGGTGTCAGCTACGAAATAGACGTGACCCAGCCAGCCAAGTACGCAGTCAGTGGCGCGATTGCGGCGCCAGGTGCGAACCGGGTCAGGAACCTGAAGTTCCAGGGGGCACCGATCCAGCCAGAGGCCAAGTTCATCGTGGCGACCAACAACTACCGGGCCTTTGGCGGCGGCAATTTCCCGGGGCTGACAGCCTCCAAAGTGATCTTCGACGCGCCCGAGGAAAATCGGCAGGCGCTGGTGGAGTACCTGACACTGGTCGACGCGCTGACACCGGGCAAGGCGGTCAACCCCACGGCCGACGGCAACTGGCGCATCCTGCCGGTGCCAGGTGTGAAGCTCGGATTCCTGTCGGGCACTGGCGCGAGCAAATACGTGGACAACCATCCCGGCATTCGGCTGGTCAAGGACAACGGGGACGGGTCCGCACTGTTTGAATTGGCGGAGTAGCTCGCTTTTGGCGCCAGGCGTTCTGCGGCTTTGCCGTCAAAGGTTCAGGAATGCGGCAATGTGTGTGCGGGATCAGGCCGGCGCGGCACTGTGTGCGTGGGATCAGGCCGGCGGGGCACTCGGCTCCGCGAATGTCCCCCGCCCTTCGGGCTCCTCCTTTATTTCGCTAAGCCAAGTGCCCCACCGGCCTGATCCTGCAAACGTATTGGGCGCTCGCGGCGCAATTCACTCCCGCTGCCAAGGAGCGTGGGTAGGCGACGCAGCGAAATAAATCGGGATCGGGGACATTCGCGGAGTCGCCTACCCACGCTCCTTGGCGTGCCTATGCCGCCACCTGGGTCCTGCATTTCAAAGACAATTATTGAGGTTTCCATATTTCGCGACAAAACTCTTCCGTTCGCCCTGAGCCTGTCGAAGGGCTCGCGAGGGCTTCGACAGGCTCAGCCCGAACGGTG
>JAYVRP010000792.1:0-15761 GCA_043776215.1 Rhodoferax sp.
CCTGAACTTGTCGAAGGGGCCTGCGTCGGCCCGTCCGGGTCGGCCAAACCGACCGGCCCGGCCACTTTGAGGGTAGCTGCGTTTGGTAGGATGGCTCGCCAACTCCATTCGTCCATGCTGCACACCCCTGCCTCCTTCACCCCGCTGCTCTCACCTCAGGATCACCCGGATCCACTGAATCTGGTGTTTCGTGGCGACGCACTCCTCGTGCGTGAATCCGATCTGAGCCTGCCCGACCAACACATGTTCGGCACCGAGCAACGGCAGTTCCTGCCCGTCGGACTGCTGGGTGAGCAGTACTGCCAGACCCGATGGGTCGAGGCGGGTCTGGAGCCCGGTCCAGGGTTTGGTTTTCGCAAGCTGCGTTCGCTGTTCGGGGTTCTCGATGACCAGCTGGTTGCGGTGGCGGGGCGTGCCTACCAGATCGCCGAGTGGGCACGCACCCACCGGTTCTGCGGCGCCTGCGGCATGGCCACCGAACACGTCCCGGGCGAACGCTGCGCCCGTTGCCCGGCCTGCGGACACGCGGCCTATCCACGCATCTCGCCAGCCATGATGGTCTTGATCAAAAAGGGCGATGCGATTCTGCTGGCGCGGCACACCAATTCCCCGACCCGCTTTTTCACGGCACTGGCCGGTTTCCTGGAGGCTGGTGAATCGATCGAAGATGCGGTGCATCGGGAGGTCTACGAGGAAGTCGGCCTGAAAGTGCGCAACGTGCAGTACTTCGGCAGTCAGCCCTGGCCGTTCCCGCATTCGTTGATGATCGCCTTCACGGCAGACTACGTGAGCGGAACGATCCAGGTCGATGCCTCCGAGATTGCCGAGGCAGCCTGGTTCGGGCCCGGGGATCTGTTCCCGAAGGTGCCCCCATTGGGTCTGTCCATCGCCGGCCACCTGATCGAGGCACACCGGCCGCAGGTGTGACGCCCCTGGAGGCGCCGGTCGGCCAGCGCCGTGTCGTCTATTCGCCCAGGTAGGCCGCACGCACCTTCGGGTCCTTGAGCATTTCCCTGGCGTCACCGTTCATGGTGATCAGGCCCGACTCCATCACATAGGCGCGGTTTGCGACTCCCAGCGCACGGCTGGCGTTTTGCTCCACCAGCAGGATCGTCACCCCCTGGGCATAGACGTCGCGCACCACTTCGAAGATCTTGTCGACCATGATCGGCGACAGGCCCATGGACGGTTCGTCGAGCAGCAGGACCTTGGGCCGGCTCATCAGGGCCCGGCCCATTGCCAGCATCTGCTGCTCTCCGCCCGACATCGTTCCCGCGAGTTGGTCCTTGCGCTCTTTCAGGCGCGGGAAGATCGTGAACACCTTGTCAGCGTCAGCGGCAATGGCAGCAGTATCGGTACGCACATAGGCGCCCATTTGCAGGTTCTCCATGATGGTCATGCGTGCAAACACACCGCGCCCCTCGGGCACCATGGCCAGCCCCTGCCGCACCAGATCCCAGGGGCCTTGTCCCTTGATGCTCTTGCCAAGGTACTGGATGTCCCCTGCATTGATACCGAGTGTTCCGGTGATGGCCTTCATCGTGGTGGTCTTGCCCGCGCCATTGGAGCCGATCAATGTGACCAACTCCCCTTCGCATACTTCGAAGTCCACGCCCTTGACGGCCTGGATACCACCATAAGCGACCTTCAGGCCGCTGATCTTGAGCAAAGTCGCTGCCATGTCAGTGTCCTCCCGTGCCGAGGTAGGCCTCGATCACTTTTTCGTTTTTCTGCACATCGGCTGGCAAGCCTTCGGCAATCTGCTTGCCGTAGTCCAGCACCGTTACCCGGTCACACAAACCCATGACCAGCTTCACATCGTGTTCGATCAGCAAAATAGTGCGCTGGTCCTTGCGGATCTGGTCGATGAGTGCGCGCAGTTGCACCTTCTCGGTGGCATTCATGCCGGCTGCGGGTTCGTCCAGCGCAATCAGCTGCGGGTCGGTCGCGAGTGCGCGGGCGATCTCCAGGCGGCGTTGGTCGCCATAACTCAGCGTGCGCGCCTTGTAGTCGGCGAACTTGCCGATGCCGACGTACTCCAGCAGCTCCTGCGCCCGCTTGCTGATGGCGGCCTCTTCGGTCCTGAATCCTTTGGTACGGAACATGGCACCCAGCAAGCCCGAACTGGTGCGGATGTGACGCCCCACCATGACGTTTTCCAGCGCCGTCATCTCGGCGAATAACCGGATGTTCTGGAAGGTGCGTGCAATGCCTGCCTTGGCGACCTCGTGCACGGCCGTGGGTTTGTAAGGCTTGCCGGCGAGTTCGAAGGTGCCGCTGTCGGGCGTATACAGCCCCGTGATCACGTTGAAGAAAGTCGTTTTGCCGGCGCCGTTGGGTCCAATCAGGCCGTAGACCTGGCCGCGCTGGATCGTGATGCCGACGTCGCTGAGCGCCTGCAGGCCGCCAAACCTTTTGGAAATACCTGCTACTTTGAGAATGGTATCTGTCATGGCATGTCCCTCAGGCGTTGGTCTGCAGTGACTTGCCGTGGTCGGGCGTGGGCCACAAGCCACGCGGCCGCAGCAGCATCACCACGATCATCGCCAGCGCGATCAGCAACTGGCGCAGGATCGATGCGTCGAGCCGCCCGCCCGACAGGTGTTGCAGCGGGCTCGCGACGTAGCGCAGCACCTCGGGCAATGCAGCCAGCAGCAATGCGCCCAGCACAACACCTGGCAAGTGACCCAGGCCGCCGAGCACGACCATGGCGACGATCATGACCGACTCCATCAGTGTGAACGACTCCGGCGACACAAACCCCTGGAACGATGCAAAAAGCGCTCCACTCACGCCTCCGAACGAGGCGCCCATGCCGAACGCCAGCAGTTTCATGTTGCGGGTGTTGATGCCCATGGCCTTGGCAGCAATCTCGTCTTCGCGGATCGCCATCCAAGCCCGGCCGACACGCGACACCTGCAACCGGTGACTGAGCACGATACTGAACAGCACGAGGATCAGGAACAGGTAGTAATACATGGCCACCGATGTCAACTGGAAACCACCGATGACGAATGGCTTGCCCATGCTGACTCCAAAGATGCTGAACGCATCGATCTGGCTCAGTCCCTTCGGGCCGTTGGTGATGTTGACGGGATGGTCGAGGTTGTTCAGAAACACACGAATGATCTCGCCGAACCCGAGAGTCACGATTGCGAGGTAATCGCCGCGCAACTTCAGGGTTGGTGCACCGAGAAGCACACCAAACAGCGCCGCCACCCCCGCGGCGAGCGGAATCACCAGCCAGATGGGCGTGTGCAGGCCGTTGGGGAAGATGGAGGCGAACAGCGGAAATGTCTGGGCCAGGTGCGGCGACGCCAGCAGCGCGTACAGGTAGGCACCGACGGCAAAGAACGCGACGTAGCCCAGGTCAAGCAAACCCGCGTAACCCACCACGATATTGAGCCCGATCGCCAACAGGACGTAGAGCAACGCGGTGTCTGCGATACGCACCCAGGCGTTGCCGAAAACCTGCAGACCCATCGGCAGAAGGACCAGCGCCAGGCCGGCCAGGACATAGAGAATCGGCTTGCTGCTTTTCATGTTCTGTCTCCTCAGGCCCGGTCCGCCACGCGCTCACCCAGCAAACCTGAAGGCCGCAAGGTCAGAATCACGATCAGCACGATGAAGGCAAATATCTCGGAATAGTGGCTCCCCAGCACCCCACCGGTCAGCACGCCGATGTATCCCGAACCCAGCGCCTCGATCAGGCCCAGCAGGATGCCACCGACAACCGCTCCCGCCAGATTGCCAATGCCGCCAAAAACGGCCGCCGTGAAGGCTTTGAGTCCGGGCAAGAAACCCATGGCGTGTTGCACCGTGCCGTATTTCATGGCCAGCATGATTCCCGCGATGGCCGCCAGCACCGCTCCGATCACGAACGTGGCCGATATCACGACATCCGGCTTGACGCCCATCAGCCCGGCCACCCGAGGGTTTTCGGCAGTCGCCCGCATGGCACGGCCCAGCGACGTGTAGTTGACCAGCCAGACGAGGGCCATCAGGAGAATGGCAGTCAAGGACAAGATCAGAAGGTCGGTGGGGGAAATCACGGCGCCGGCGATTTCATAGGGCGTCGTTGGCAACAGGTTCGGAAACGCCTTGGGATTGGGTTTCCACAGGATCATGGCCAGTGTTTGCAGCAACAGCGACATGCCAATGGCCGTGATCAGCGGTGCCAGGCGCGGCGAGTTGCGTAGCGGACGGTAGGCAATTTTTTCGATGCTGAAATTCAATACCGCCGAGACGGTGCAGGCCACCAGCGTGGCTGCGATCAACACCACCCAGCCCGGCAGGTCAGGGTAGGCCGGCTGCAAGACACCCGCCACCGTCCAGGCCGTCAAAGCGCCAAACATCAACACCTCTCCGTGCGCAAAATTGATGAGTTGGATGATGCCGTAGACCATGGTGTAACCCAGTGCAACCAGGGCATACACACTGCCCAGCACCAGTCCGTTGATGATCTGCTGGAGAAAAATGTCCATAAATTGACGCTCCGATATTGTTCAAGTCATGTTGCGTGCGAGTGCAGCGCTTGTGGTGCCACACCAGCCCTGGCAAAACACGCTGCCGATTTCCAGCCGGAGTTCCGGGGCGTTTTACTCCGGCCCATTCTAATGAGGGGTCGCCAGCACACCCGCATCAAATGAGTCGGGTTTACCCTCGACGACGATGCAAAAACCAACGCAAGTAATGCGCCACCTGCATGTCAGGAATCCCGTCGGTTGCGATTCTTGAGATCGCGGAGTTTCTCGGCGATCCTGATCTCGAGGCCGCGCTCGACCGGCCGATAGAACTCCTGTGGTGCCATGCCATCGGGCCAGTACACAGCGCCGGCTGCAAAGCCATCCGGTTCATCATGGGCATATCGGTAACCCTGGCCGTACTGGAGGTCCTTCATCCATTGCGTCGGCGCATTACGCAGGTGCATGGGCACTGCGCGGGTGCCTTCGCGCTTGACCAGCGCCTTGACCTCGTTCAGGGCCTTGTAAACCGCGTTCGATTTCGGTGCCACCGCCAGGTACACGACACATTGGGCCAGCGCCAACTCTCCCTCCGGCGCGCCAAGCCGCTCGAACACCTCGGAAGCGTCCAAGGCGAGTCGTAATGCCCGCGGGTCGGCCAGTCCGATGTCTTCGCTGGCCATGCGAATCAGCCGCCGCGCCAGGTAGCGCGGGTCGGCTCCGCCGTCGAGCATACGCACGAACCAGTACAGGGACGCATCCGGGTCGGACCCGCGCACCGACTTGTGCAGCGCACTGATGGAGTCGTAGAACTGCTCCCCGCCTTTGTCATACCGGCGCATGCGCTCACCCAGCACCTTGAGCAACCATCCGTCCGCGATGAGCGTCTGCTTTTCCGCATGGGCGGCCACGGCCAGCGTTTCCAGCGTGTTGAGCAAGCGCCGGGCGTCACCGTCTGCGTATGCGATCAGGCGCTCTTTCGCCGCTTGCTCGAGCGCCGGGACAGCACCCGTGTCCATTGCCTTGGCGACGATCTGCTCCAGGTCCTGCTGCGATAGCGCCTGCAAAACATAGACCGCGGCGCGCGACAACAGCGCGGAATTGACCTCGAAAGACGGGTTCTCGGTAGTCGCGCCCACAAATGTGAACAGACCACTTTCCACATGCGGCAGAAAGGCATCCTGCTGGCTTTTGTTGAAGCGATGGACTTCGTCCACAAACACAATCGTCTGGCGCCCCTGACCCGCCAGCACCGAAGCTTGTTCCACTGCCTCGCGGATATCCTTGACACCACCGAGCACGGCACTGATGGAGATGAACTTCGCATCAAACGCATCCGCCATGAGCCGCGCGATCGTGGTCTTGCCGGTGCCCGGTGGGCCCCACAGAATGCAACTGTGTGGTTGCCGGGATTCGAACGCCACACGCAACGCCTGCCCCTCGCCCAGCAAATGCTGCTGCCCAACGACTTCGCCCAGGCGCTTGGGACGCAGGCGCTCGGCCAGAGGCACATGGCTCGATGCCGGTGGCGTGGGTGTCACGGCGGCTATTGGCGAATCAGGTCGGACCCGGCAGGCGGCTTGAACACGAAGGTATCTGCCGACAAGGCCGGGTTGATCTCGACATGGGTGAACGTCAGCATCGAGCGCTGGCCAAAATTGTCCAGAATCTCGAGCGCGGCGAGGTTGACTGTCTTGTTGGCAGACCGGAACCCGACCCGCACACTCTGTAGCTGGCCATCGCGGGACTTGGGCGTCGCAAGCACCCATTCAAGCCCGTCCTTGTCTGGCGCAGACTGCAGGGAAAACTCGGTCTGCAGGGCCCGCAGGTCCGGCGCCGCAGCGATCAACGCCGCGGGGGTGGAGCCCAGCACCTGCGCCTGTTTTCGTGCGGTCACCTGGTTCAGGTCGGCGTCAAAAAGCCACAAGGTCTGGCCATCGGCCACGATGGTCTGGTCAAACGGTTTGCGATAAATGAAGCGAAACCGCCCGGGCCGCGAAAACTCGAAGGTGCCGCTCGAAGTCTTGCTTCGTGCGGCCTGCCCATCCCTGGCGGGCGCGGTCACAACCTGGGTGAAGTCCGCGCGGGCGCTGGTGACCGTACGCACAAAAGTCTCCAGGCTGTCCAGCCCTGTCGCACGCGCCGGCGTCACAAGCGCGAGCGTCCAGCATGCCATTACCAGCAAAGCGCGACGCACTACTCGGCCCTCGCTGGTACCAGAATCTCCCGCTGGCCGCTGGTGCTCATGGCGCTGACCAGCCCCGCATTCTCCATATCCTCAACCAGCCGCGCCGCCCGGTTGTAACCAATCTTGAGATGACGCTGGACCAGCGAGATGCTGGCTTTGCGGTTCTTCAGCACCACCTCCACGGCCTGGTCGTACATCGGGTCTTTCTCGCCATCACCGTTGCTGCCATCAGCCGATCCGTCGCCCTCGCCGTCCACCGTGCCGCCTTCCAGGACTCCTTCGATATAGTTCGGTTCGCCTTGCGATTTCAGGTAGGTCACAACCCGGTGCACTTCCTCGTCGCTGACAAAAGCACCATGCACCCGAATGGGCAGGCCGGTTCCGCTGGGCATGTACAACATGTCGCCCATGCCCAGCAGTGCCTCGGCGCCCATCTGGTCCAGAATCGTGCGGCTGTCAATCTTGCTGCTGACCTGGAACGCAATGCGGGTCGGAATATTGGCCTTGATCAAGCCGGTGATCACATCGACACTGGGCCTTTGGGTTGCAAGAATCAGATGGATACCAGCGGCCCTGGCCTTCTG
Source organism: Rhodoferax sp. (assembly GCA_043776215.1). Classification (GTDB taxonomy): domain Bacteria; phylum Pseudomonadota; class Gammaproteobacteria; order Burkholderiales; family Burkholderiaceae_C; genus CAISIP01. The sequence goes on from JAYVRP010000792.1 coordinate 7,236, forward strand.
TGCGAGCCGGGCAATCAATTCCTCGATTTTCTTGCCAACCACCATCATCAGGTCGGCCAGCTCGTCGATCACCACAACGATATGCGGCAGGCGGTCCAGCGGCTCCGGTTGCTCGGGTGTCAGGCTGAACGGATTGCCGATGTGCTCGCCCCGTGCCTTCGCCTCATCGATCTTGGTGTTGTAGCCGCTCAGGTTGCGCACCCCCATCTTGCTGAGCAACTTGTAGCGCCGCTCCATTTCCGCAACACACCAGGTCAGCCCGTGGGCGGCCTGGCGCATGTCGGTCACCACTGGCGCAAGCAAGTGCGGAATTCCCTCGTAGACCGACATCTCGAGCATCTTCGGGTCGATCATCAAGAGACGCACATCGCGCGCGTCGGCTTTGTAAAGAAGGCTCAGGATCATGGCGTTGATGCCCACGGATTTACCAGAACCCGTGGTTCCCGCCACAAGCACGTGTGGCATCTTCGCCAGGTCGGCCACCACCGGATTGCCGACGATGTCCTTGCCCAGCCCCATGGTCAACAAGGACTTGGCCTCGTTGTACACGCGTGAGCCGAGGATTTCCGACAAACGGATGGACTGCCGCTTGGCATTGGGCAGTTCCAGGGCCATATAGTTCTTGCCCGGGATGGTCTCCACCACCCGAATCGACGTCAGGCTGAGACTGCGCGCAAGGTCCTTGGCCAACCCGACGATCTGAGACCCCTTCACTCCCAGGGCGGGTTCAATCTCGTACCGGGTGATCACCGGGCCCGGAAGCGCCAGAATCACCCAGACCTCCACACCAAAATCCTTGAGCTTCTTCTCGATCATGCGGCTGGTCATGTCCAGCGTTTCCGCAGAAACGGTTTCCTGACGGGTTTGCGCACTGTCGAGCAAATCGACCTGCGGCAACTTGCTGTCGAGCATCTCGGCAAACAGAGGCTTTTGCCGCTCCTTGGCGACCCGCTCACTCTTGGGAACATCGAGAATGACGGGTTCAACCAGCACTGGCGCCGGATGGTGCTCCTCGATTTCGATACGTTCACCAGACACCACCACCTCGCGCTCGCGCGCAGCCTGTTGGCCCATGGCCATGTCCTGCACTACTTCACGCTTCTTGCGGCTGGACTCGAACCACGCAAAGATGCGCGAGCCAATACGCTCCGCCACGGCGCCCCAGGAAAAACGGAAGGCCAACGAACAACCCACGACACCAAGCGCGATCGCAAGAAGGCCGGAACCGGTAAACCCGAGCCACCCGATGGCCTTGGGCCCGACAAGTGCGCCCAACACACCGCCGCTGTGGCCAGGCAATCGTGATTCAAAACTGTAGAGCCGCGACCACTCGATGGCGCAACTGGCAACGAGCAGCAGCACCAGCCCCAGCCAGAATTCAACCCTGCCGGACAAGACGTTCAGCAGCGGGCTGCCCGGCGGTCGCACTGTGCCGGGTCCACTGTCCTGCCGCAGCCAATCGGCCAGCCCAGACAACCACCACCGGGCCGCCGCGGCAAAGACCCACCAGACCGAAAATCCGAAAAGATAATACGCGGCGTCTGCGAGCAGGGCCCCCGCTCTGCCCCCGCGGTTGTGCAGTGGCGCGCCATTGCCGGAGGTGGACCATGCCGGGTCCAACTGGGAGTAGCTCAACAGCGCAAGCATTGCAAATGCGAGCAGCACCAAGCCTGCCGTGAGGCCAAGTTCGGAGGCAAACCGCGTGCCGCCGGTCTGCCGCGATGCTTGCACGGTCTTGGCAGAGGAGTTCAGGGAGTCAAGCGAATAGGTCATGCTGCAATCAGTAAGTTGCAAGCTTAACCCACCCCGTCAATGCGGGAGTCTCTGTGCGGGAGTTTTGGCAGTCAACGAGGTTTGAGCCTGCGCTCCTTGACCAGCAAACAGCCGTCTTCACGGGTTTCGATGAATCCCTGCTCCTCGAAGTCTTTCATGACCCGGCTTACCATTTCCCGCGACGCGCCGACCATCTTGGCGATGTCCTGGCGCGATATCTTGTCTCGGATCACCCGAATGTTGTCGGCGTTCGGTGCCGCGCTGTCGAGCAACACGTTGGCCACTCGCCCATAAACATTCATCAAAGCCAACGACTCGATTTTGCGATCCGCACTGCGCAGGCGTTGAACCAGGCCCTTGAGCACCGATGTCATCGTGGAGTTGTTTTCCAGCAGGCAGCGGTTGAAATCTTCTCCGCCGAGCACCAGTGCATCGGTCTGCACTTCGGCCTCAACTGTGGCCGAATGTGGCTCGTGGTCGATCAGACTCATTTCGCCGAGGTAGTCACCCGGATGCAACGTTGCAAGAATGACTTCCCGATCACGACGGTCGGTCACCACCACGCGTGCGCGCCCCGCCAAGATGATAAACAGCGACTCGCACTTCTTGCCTTGTTCGACAATGAACTCGCCGCGTTTGAAGCGGCGCTTGCCCACTGCACCGGCCAGGGACTCGGCCTGGGCTGGTGTCAGCATTGAGAACAGCGGCACGCGCCGTATCAGATCCAGATTGGTCAACATCGACATCCAACAATCCTTTGGCTTTGGGTCAGTAATTCGCTTCTTACAATCTTATTCTGTAAATGACTTCCGTATTGGCTGATATTGGGCTGACGGAAAACGCCGAAGGCGTGCCACGCTCTCCCTGTCTTGAACCATTTTCACATTGACACCGCTCCATGACAACCACCAAACATGCCCGCGTCTTGATTCTGGGGTCCGGGCCTGCCGGATATACCGCGGCGGTCTACGCCGCCCGCGCCAATCTGCAACCGATGTTAGTCACCGGTATTGCCCAGGGTGGGCAGTTGATGACGACTACCGATGTAGACAACTGGCCAGCTGACGCAAAAGGAGTACAAGGCCCCGAGTTGATGCAGCGATTTCTGGAGCATGCAGAACGTTTCAAGACCGAGGTCGTGTTTGACCATATCAACAAGGTGGATCTCTCGCAACGGCCGTTCGTTCTCACTGGAGACAGTTCGACTTTCACTTGCGATGCATTGATCATCGCCACGGGCGCCTCCGCAAAATACCTTGGTTTGCCGTCCGAGACCGCATTCATGGGGCGAGGAGTTTCCGGCTGTGCCACGTGTGACGGGTTTTTCTATCGCGACCAGGTCTGTTGTGTCGTAGGCGGTGGCAACACTGCCGTGGAAGAGGCGCTCTACTTGTCCAACATTGCCAGCAAGGTCTACCTCGTGCACAGGCGCGACAAATTCAAGGCCGAAGCGATACTGATCGACAAGATGATGGAGAAGGTGTCAGCCGGGAAAATTGAACTGAAGACCTTTCGTACGCTGGAAGAAGTGCTCGGCGACGCGAGTGGCGTCACCGGGGTCCGGCTCAAGAGCACGGCCGACGGCAGCACCGAAGACTTGGCATTGAGCGGCTGCTTCATCGCGATCGGGCACGCGCCCAACACCGACATCTTCACCGGGAAACTGGAGATGGCATCCGGTTACATCGTCACGCAGTCTGGCCTGAAGGGCTTTGCAACCATGACCAGCGTTCCAGGGGTGTTCGCCGCTGGAGACGTGCAGGACCATGTCTATCGCCAGGCGATTACCAGCGCCGGGACCGGCTGCATGGCTGCCCTCGATGCCCAGCGTTTCCTCGAACAAAGTTGACCGGCGCGCGCAGTGACGCACCGGCAACCAGAGATTGCGTAGCTATAATTCAAGGCTTTACCAAAATTTCCTCCGCGCGGGGAATGGTTGGTGAAATCGTAATACCGCCACATGCACGTTGTGGCGAGGTGCGGCGAAAGCCGTTAACGCATAGGCGACAAATATCGCTGCCGCAAATCAAGATGGAGTGTCCAAATGGCACGTGTATGTGAAGTGACGGGCAAAGGACCCATGGTCGGAAACAACGTTTCCCACGCCAACAACAAGACCAAGCGCCGGTTCCTGCCCAATCTGCAGTACCGACGTTTCTGGGTAGAAAGTGAAAACCGCTGGATCCGCCTGCGTGTTTCCAGTGCCGCGCTGCGACTGATCGACAAGAATGGAATCGAACCCGTTCTCGCTGACCTGCGCGCCAGGGGTCAGGCATAAGAATGTTCCAGGCCTGGCGTACGGGTTTTCACCGGTTCGCTGCAACCTCCACAGATTGAAGGAAATATCATGGCTTCCAAAGGCGTTCGCGAAAAGATCAAGCTGGAATCTACGGCCGGTACTGGCCATTTCTATACGACCAGCAAGAACAAGAAAACAATGCCCGAGAAAATGTTGATCAAGAAATTTGATCCGAAGGCTCGCAAGCATGTGGACTACAAGGAAATCAAGCTCAAGTAGCCGAGCTGTCCATATCAAAAAAGCCCGACGTGTTCGGGCTTTTTTTGTGGCACTTGCAAAAAGTGCTGTCGGTTACCGCCGCAGCGCACCAAAAAAAGCCCGGTGACTCCACCGGGCTTTTTTATTTTTATCTGGGTCCAGGCCAACGCGCGGCTGCCAATCAGGCCCTGGCAGCGCGCAGGCGCATGGAGAAGTCACGCAATGCTGCAATGCCACTCTCCTCAGCCCGATGGCACCATGCCTGAAGATCAACGGCGAGTTGCTCTCGCGACTGGGAGCGGCTCAGCCAAAGCTGCCGCAATTCTTCGCGCATGGTGACCATTTTGTCCAGCACTGGATGGGCTGCGCGCGCCAGGGCCAATTGCTGCATGGCTTCCGCAGGAACCTTGTCTGCATCCCGCGGTAACCACCGTTTTGCGGCCACCAGTGGGGCGACGTCCCCGTGTTTGGCCTTGATCGCGTCGATTTCAGCCTTACACGCGCGACGCAGGTCGTGGGCATAACCTGCCATCACTTCGTACCGGTTTGCTATCAGGGCTTCCAGGGTCTTTTCATCTGCGACCGGGCGGATGCTGCCAAACTGGAGCTTGGGAGGTGTTTTCTTGACCCGGGCCAATCCGACCTTCTCCATCAGGCTGATGTAGACCCAGCCAATGTCAAATTCATAGGGCTTGACCGAGAATTTAGCGGACGTTGGGTACGTATGGTGGTTGTTGTGCAACTCCTCGCCACCGATCAGGATGCCCCACGGAACAATATTGGTGCTGGCATCCGGGGCCTCAAAGTTGCGGTAACCCCAGTAGTGACCAATGCCGTTAATGACTCCGGCAGCGGTGAAGGGAATCCAGACCATTTGAACGGCCCATACCGCCAAACCTAGCGCCCCGAACAAGGCCAGGTTCAGGATCATCATCAGGCCCACGCCTTGCCAGCTAAAACGCGAATAGAGGTTGCGTTCAATCCAATCCGTCGGGCAACCCTGGCTGTACTTGCTCAGTGTCTCCTGGTTTTTGGATTCCGCCCGGTACAACTCCGCCCCTTGCCAGAACACTTTCTTGATGCCATGAGCCACAGGGCTATGTGGATCATCGGCGGTTTCACACTTCGCATGGTGCTTGCGGTGAATTGACACCCATTCCCTGGTCACTTGCCCAGTACCGATCCACAACCAAAATCGAAAGAAATGCGCAGGGATGGCATGCAGATCGATGGCGCGGTGGGCTTGGTGACGGTGCAGATAGATGGTGACGCTGGCAATGGTGATATGCGTCGTGACCAGCGTGTACAACACCACTTGCCACCAAGTGAGATTCCAGAAACCGTGGGATAACCAATCTACAACCGCATTCAGAACAGCCCAATCGGGTAACAACATATGGCTCGTTTCTCGAAAATTGAAAATTCAGACCACGTGGCAGGAATTCCTCCCCCGCGAAAAAACAGCATGTTAAGGCTTCGCAGGGAATTTGACTACCCTGAATGACATCAAACCGCCAAAAGACTTCAAAAGGAAGCTAAAAAACTACTTCTTTTGCCAAACAGCCGCAAAAAAACCGTCGGTGCCATGCACATGCGGCCTGAGCTGCAGGTACCGCTGACCACTTTCCCCGCCACAACACAAGGTATTTGCCGCGTTTATCTTCAAGTTGGTCATGATCTCGCCCGCGTCAAGTGGGGCGAATTCACTATTTGCTGCCGAAAAGGCCAGCGCGACCTGTTGGTTTTCCTGCTCCAGCAAACTGCATGTTGCATAAACGAGACGCCCGCCAGGCTTCAACAACCGGGACGCACTTTGCAGGACTTCCAGCTGCCGCACGGCGAGCTGGGCAATCACCTGCATGTCCTGGCGCCACTTTAAATCGGGATTGCGCCGCAATGTGCCAAGGCCCGAGCACGGTGCATCGACCAATACGCGGTCCACCTTGCCCGCCAGTCGCTTGATCCGGTCATCCCGCTCGTGGGCAATGACTACCGGATGTACATTCGACAGCCCACTACGTGCCATCCGCGGCTTGAACGCCTCCAGCCGATGGGCCGATGTATCGAATGCATAGAGCCGTCCGGTACTTCGCATGCAGGCCCCCAGTGCCAGTGTCTTGCCTCCGGCTCCAGCACAAAAATCGACCACCATTTCGCCGCGACGCGGGTCCACCAGCAACGCAAGCAGTTGTGAGCCTTCATCCTGGATCTCGAAGTCACCCCTGGTGAAAGAATCCAGCTTCTTCAATGCGGGCTTACCCTCCAGGCGCAGGCCCCACGGCGAGAATCGTGTCTCGGCAGACCTGATACCGGCCGCCAACAAGGCCTTTCTGACGTCCGCACGTTTGGCCCTCAAGGTATTCACCCGCAAGTCCAGACCGGCCCCACGCTCCAGACTCTCGACCAAGGGCCAAAAGTCGGCTGCAAGTTGCTCCTTCAAGGGCGCAACCAGCCATTCCGGCAAATTGTGGCGGTGACGCTCCATGAGGTCGGACACCTGTATCTTCCTGCATTGGTCCAGCCACTGCCTTTCCTGGTCGGTGAGGGCACCGTCGAGAAACTCGCGCGGTGCCTGGAACCCCAGAATGGCGAGGCGGCGCTCCTTGGAACCGCTGCCCGAAGGCGCAAGATGGTCAAAAAGCAGCTTCTTCCGTAACACCGTATAAACCGTCTCGGTCAGGGTCGAACGTTCGCGCGGCCCAAAACTCTTGTGCTCGCGAAAAAAGCGCGACACGACGGCGTCCGCCGGATGGTCAAAACGAAGCGTCAGCCCCACAAGCTCGGAACAGGCAGCGAGTAAAGGCTTCGGGTGCATATCGAATGATTGTCCCATGGCGCCCCTGCCACGGCGCCAACCGACGGCGCTCAAGCCTGGAGAAAGCGGGTGATCGCGTTGCTATAGATCAGATGCTCCTGTGTCAGAACGCGGCCCGCAAGCGACTGCGCGGTATCGCCCTCCAGGATCGGCACCACCGCTTGGGCCAAGATCGGCCCTTCGTCGAGCTGTGCGGTGACCCGATGCACTGTGGCTCCAGCGAATTTGCAGCCTGCGGAGAGCGCTCTCTGGTGGGTGTGCAACCCGGGAAACGCGGGCAGCAAGGAGGGGTGAATATTCAGCAATCGCCCGTCAAAATGCCGAACGAAGCCCGGGGTCAGGACGCGCATGAAGCCCGCCAGCACCACGAGCGCCGGCATGCCTTGCGGGTCGAAACGATCAACAGTCGCCATCAATGCGGCGTCGAATTCATCGCGTTTCGCAAAAGCCTTGTGGTCCAGCACCGCAGTCGCAATGCCATGGCGCTCGGCAAACTCCAGACCTGCTGCATCTGCCCGGTTGCTGATCACGGCAGCCACCTGCGCCCGGAGCGTCGTGGCCCAGTTGTCGCGCTGAGCTGCCTGCACGATGGCCGCCATATTGGAGCCACCACCAGAGATCAGGATCACAATGTTCTTCATACCGCAGGGATTATCACGTCGGCTTTCGTGCCACGGCCCGGCGAACCAAGCCGGTCACATCCATCCCATTCATCCTCCATTTGTGCGAGGCACCGGGTTGCGGCGGGCGTGTCGGGGCCTAGACTGCCCATAGCGAAGGGCTGGTCGCCGGACTGCCAGCACACGCACATGGGAGAAGTTATGGGCACGTTATTCAATGGATCGGACTCCTTCTCTGACGATGCAGGCGGGGCAGGGTTCGATCAGTGGTTGACCAGGCAATCGTTCTCGATGTTGGTGCCCATGTGCCGAATCGGTCTGGCCGTCGTATTGACGATGCTGCTGTTGATCGACCCTGCCTTGCATCTCTCCGGAATTTGGGGGACACACCCGCAACACGGATATCTGGTCCTGTGGCACGCTTGCGCAGCAGTCCATTTTCTGGGATTTCTCGGCGCCGCAGGGCTGGGACCCAATCACGCGGCGCGGTCGCGCATCCTCGTCGCCTTTTTTGTGCTGAGTGCCATCCTGTTCTGCTGGTTCGGACTCATTTCCTGGATGCTCAGTGGCGACTTGTCTACCTACGCCATCTTCCTGCTCACCATGGTATGTGTCTTCGGGTTTCCCGGACGGCTTCGTCAGGGAGTCAACGTTGCCAGCGCCGTTGGCCTCGTCGTGCTGATCTACAGCATCGATACCCGCGGAACCTTCCACACCAGCGGCGCAGCCATCAACCTGCTCGCATTGCACCTGGTTGCACTACTGATCGACCGCTACCTGATGCATCTGAACCTGGCCTTGTACCGGGAAAAGTGCATGGT
>JAYVRP010000793.1:0-4337 GCA_043776215.1 Rhodoferax sp.
GCATGAACGCAGCCTGACATTGACCGGGCTGGTGCGGTCACGCTTTCAGCTGGGCCAGATGGTGGGCAAACGCATTGACAGCGTGGTTGCGAAGGCGCGAGACCAGGGGTTTCAGAATCTGCTGTTTGGCCGCACGGACGCGGCGCTCGCACACGGCGCGGCATGGACCTTTCAATTCCGGAAAGGCTGTTACCCGGTTCGGCAACCGTACAGCGGCCGTTGGGCATTCAAGAAGCACTACTTCCCGCAAATCGCCAAACTCAAATCGGAAGGTGAAGAGTTTGAATGCGCCAAGGCACTGGACCGCGAGGAAGCGGTGGCGCACTGGGTGCGCAATCTGGAGCAGTTGCCCGAGTTCGCCTTCTGGCTACCCACCGCTACCGACTATTTCTACCCCGACTTCGTAGCCGAGTTGAAAGATGGGCGCTTGCTGGTGGTCGAGAACAAGGGCGACGGTTACGCCACCAATGACGACTCACGCGAGAAACGCCTGGTGGGTGAACGCTGGGCGCAGACCACGGGGCAACTCTTTGTGATGGTGGAGAAGACGCTCAACGGGCTGGATATGGCGGGGCAGATTCGCGGATGTATTCAGCGCGGTGGCCCAAAACATCCATAAGAGCCCAACAACATCAACACCGAGCCGCCCGCCATGGCGATGACCGGGTCATGGTGGTTGTCCGATTGGCGTGCGCCCTTCATGGTCGTACCCGCACCCACCAGGCTTTGGTTTGCACCTTGAAATCGCGCGCCAGGCGCCAGGGCGCGGAAGCATGCACACGCGAAAGAACGCTGTCTTTCCAGCTCTTCCATCGCGGGTACCAGCGCGCAAACCAGGCCAATTGCATCAGCGCGGGCTGTGTCAGTTGGAACAGCCGTGCCAGCACTGCGGTGCCGAGCAATTTGGCACTGATCAAAAGGGTCAACGCCAGTTTGGTCTTGCCCCATCCGAACAGGTACAAGGCCAGCAACTTGACCGGCAGCAGCGCCAGCGTGGGCAGCGCGAAAACCAGCAATGCCGCGTACGGCGGCAAGCCGGCGATGCTTCGCTCGACCCAGGCCCACACAGGCAGTCGCCCGAGGCGCGCAACCAATGCCGCCAATGGCGCCCAGCCCCACTCCTCGAACAAGAGCACCAACACCACGGGCGCCAGAAGCACATGACGAAGCAGTCGCTTGAACATCCGGCCATGTTAGTCCCCCGGGCTCAAAAGCACCCATGCCGAGGCCATTGCCCGGAATTGCGCCAGCGCACACAACAACAAGGAGCGCCTATTGATCTTTTCGCAATTCGTTACACCGTTCTGGCTGAGCCTGTCGAAGCCGCCTGTCCTGAGCTTGTCGAAGGGAGCCTGTCGAAGCCTGCAGCCCTTCGACAAGCTCAGGGCGAACGGTTTGGTGGGTGTCGCGAATTCCGAAAACCTCAATAATTCGCCTCCTGCGCATCCCCCAGGCCCAACAACCCCCAGCGTTGCGCCAGCTGCGCGCCTTGCGGGTCGGCGAGTGCAGCGCCGCGCAACGCGGCCAGGTCGGCCGCCGCATCCGGACGCCCCGCGAGCAACACCGCAGCACGCATCAGCTTGTCAAACTTGGCCTCGCCCCGCGCATGGGTGTCGCTGTAACCTTTGACCAGGCGCCGGCAGGTGATCAGCTCCAGCGCCAATGGGTAGTCCTCCTTCATCAGGAGCTTGACGGCGTCCAGCCACCGATCAATATGCGCCATCTCCACGCCATGCCGTTGGCTGCGCCGGCGCCAGCGCCGCAGTGCGGCCAGGCCCTGCAGCATGAGTTGCCCGCGCAGCGTGTGCGGGCGCAGGCGCTGGCCGTTGCCGATGCGTTTGACCAGGAAGCCGCGCAGCAGCGGCGTGGCCTCGATCCAGCGCGCCAGGCCGGTCGGCATCAAGCCGTAGATTTCCTCGATGCGCGGGTGGAAAAATTCCACCGTGCCGACCACCTCGTCGGCGCCGGCTCCGACTTCTTCGCGCACACGTTGTGCGCGTTCGGCGCGGGTCTTGAGGTCGGCCACGCGGATCACATCGTCATACGCCATGGCCACGGCAATCCAGCGCGCCGCTTCCACCGTGGCGGCATGGCCATGTGCTGCGCCGCCGCAGGCCAGGGCATGCTGGTGCAACACAGCCATGTGGTCCAGGTACTCGCTGCCATAGGCAATGTCCTGGTACTCCAGCACGCGCTGCAGACCGGCACCCAGCATCGGGTGCGCCTCGATGGGAAACTCGCGCTCGATCCGTGTACGCAGCGGCTCCACCTGCGCGCTGGCAGCGCGTGCGGGCAAGGGCTTGGGCGCAGTGGCCATCGGGTCGGACGAGGCATCGCGGTGCACCGGCCGGCGCACCGCCTCCATGCCGGCACGCCAGGCGCGCAGGCTGGCGTCCACCCCCACGCCGCCGCGCTGGATGGTGGCCTCGAAGGCGGCGTCGTCAAAGGGCAGTTCGCTACATCCCGCCAGCGCGCCGAACAGCGAAGCCGACAACACACTGCCGTTCTTTTTCGCCAGCGCCTGCATGTCGTCGTGCAAAAAGCGCTGCGCATGGGTGTGGCCGGCTTCGAGCACCGCCGCAGCATCGGCAATGCCATTGCCGGGCACCACTTTTTCCAGCGTGGCGTAGTCGCGATGCGACGAGCTGATGAGCGTGGTGCGGTCCGCCGTGACCAGGCCGCGTTGCATCGCACGCCCGGCCTCCATCAACTCGGACGCCACCACGATGTCCACCTCGCCCGGCACCGGCATCAGCGCCAGCACGGGGGCGCCGCCGTGCGCCTGCGCATGGTGCTGCGCGAACAGCTCGATGTAGTAGATGGTGGCCCCGGTGCGTTGTGCCACGCCAGCCACCGATGTGGCTTGTGCCAGGTAGCCGTTGTGTTCGGCCAGATCGACGATCCAGTCCACCAGCACGCCCCCGCCCTGGCCGCCCATGGCCAGGATCGCGATGGTGATGGGCCGGGTGGCATCGGCACCCAGCCTGCGTACGTTTGCGGTCACAGCGGCGTCCATCATGCTGTCTCGGTGTACAAGGCGCGCTGCCCCAGGGCGCGGCGCTGGCGTGCCTGGAACCATCCCACCGCGTTGCGGCGCCAGCCGTCCAGGCGCTTCTCCCAGGCGCTCGGGTTGCGGACCCATTCGACGCGGTAGAAGGACGGGCACAGCACCGCCGCGTCGGCCACTTCACCGCAGTGGCCACAGGCGACACAGCCGTCGTCCACGTGCGCCACCGGGTCGGGCTTGAGCGGATCGCCGCTGTTCTTGAGCGTCAGCGAGGGGCAGCCCGACAGGCGCATGCAGGCGTGGTCGCCGCTGCACACAGCCGCATCCACGCCAAACTTCTCCTTCACCACGCGCTCGCCGTCCTTGATGGCTGCGGCAATCTGCGGCTTCACGCGGCGCTGCTTGTTGAGCATGCATTCGCTTTGCGCGATCACGACCTTGGGGCCTCTGAAGTCGGTGGTGAGTGCCTCGTTCAATGCGGCCTGCATCGCGTTCACGTCGTAGGTGTTGGTGACGGTGCGCACCCAGTTCACGCCGACGCCGCGCACTGCCGCTTCGATCGGATGCTGGGTGCTGCGGTTCGCGTGTTCGGCGCGGGAAGACAACAAGTCCTGTCCGCCGGTGGCGGCCGAATAATTGTTGTCGACGATCACAATCACGCCATCGGCCTTGTTGAACACCGCGTTGCCGATGCCGCTGGCCAGGCCGTTGTGCCAGAAGCCGCCGTCGCCCATCATGGCAATCGAGCGTTTGCCTGCCGCCACGTTGAATGCCGAGGCGCTGGATGCACCCAGGCCGTAGCCCATGGTGGAAGCACCCAGGTGGAACGGCGGCATGGCGGCAAACAAGTGGCATCCGATATCGGCCGAAATATGGTGCATGCCCAGATCTTGCTGCACCAGGGTCATGGCCGAGAAGATCGGACGCTCGGGGCAGCCGACACAAAAACCGGGAGGGCGTGCCGGCACCACGGCCGCCAGTTCGGGCGCGGCCACCCGCATCGCCGCACCCGCCGCCGCCACTGCAGCGGGTGAGCTGACGGGCAGGCGCGCCAGCTGCGGCGCTCGGGCCGCCTGCGCCAAAGCGTGGGCGGCTGCATCGACTGCGGCCGCCTTGCGCATAGGCATGCCCATCGGCACCGCCGCGGCCAGCGCCGCAGGCCGGTAGCGCTGCAGGAACGCTGCCAACCCGCGCTTGAGTTCGGCCACGGTGTATTCACCTCCTTTGGCCAGCATGTCCTTGCCGTGGACCGTGGTGCGTATCTCGGCGCGGCCGAGCACCGTGTGAATGGCCTGCTCGTGGAATTCGGGCTGGCCTTCCTCGATCACCA
>JAYVRP010000794.1:0-4329 GCA_043776215.1 Rhodoferax sp.
GCCGACATGAAAATCGAGCCGGATCTGGCCACCGGTTACCTTGCACCCAACGACACCACCTACATCTTCCGCCTGCGCCAGGGGGTGAAGTTCCACAACGGGCAGGCATTCACGGCCGAGGATGTGAAAGCCACCTTCGACCGCATCCTGGACCCCGCCACCGCCAGCCCGAGCGCCAGCATGTTCGCCGCCATCAAGTCGGTCACGGTGGTTGAACCTTTCACGGTGAAGTTCGAACTCAAGACGCCGAGCGCCACCTTCCTGAGTTACCTGGCAACCAATCCCAACGGCTGTATCGTGCCCCGGGGCGTGGCGGACCTCAAGACCAAGCCGGTCGGCACCGGGCCCTTCATCTTCGAGTCCTACGAGCCCAACCAGCAGTTCACCCTGAAGGCCAACCCGACCTACTACGAAGACAAGCAACCGTACCTGGAAACGGTGGTGTTCAAGTTCTTCAAGGACCAGGCGTCGCTGGCGTCGGCCCTGCGCTCCAAGGCCATCGACATGACCTGGTTCAAGGACCCGAAAGTTTCGGCGCAGATCGTCAAATCCGCACCCAATCTGGTGTCGGCCCCCGGCAAGACCTCGCGCACCTTCCCGGTCTGGTTCAACATCAAGGCCAAACCGCTGAGCGACGTGCGGGTGCGCCGGGCCTTGAGCCTGGCCACCGATCGCAAGGCTTGTCTGCAGACCGTCCTGGGCGCCGGTGCCGGCAAGGTCGGCGCCATGGTGCCGGAAAGCCAGGTCGGCGGGTATGACGGCGTCGGTCCCATGCCCTACTACAAGACCGACGTCGCCGCCGCAAAGAAGTTGCTCGCCGAGGCGGGTTATGCCAGTGGCATCGATCTGGGCGACTACGTCGTGGTGGCCGCCAACGCGCTGGACGTGCAATGCGCGCAAATTCTGCAACAGCAGTGGGCTGCGGCGGGCATCAAGGTCAATCTGAAACCCATGGAGACGGCGCCGCTGATTGCCCTGTGGCTCAAGGGCGACTTCACCATCATGTCGATCGCACTAAGCTGGAGCCCGGACCCGGATGCCATCGTCACGCGCCTGTCGTCGACCCATCCGCAGGGCAAGGGGCTCGGAATGGCCGACGCGCAGCTCGACAAGATGATCGAAGACGCACGCGCCATCCTCGACACCGGCAAACGCGCCACGGCCTACCAGCAGATCCAGAAACACATTGCCGACCAGGCCTACATCCTGCAGATCTACCAGTACCCGCTGCGCTGGGAGGCCTGGTGGAACTACGTGAAGGGGTATGTGCCGCTGGCCGCGAACATTCGTACTTTCGTTCGGACCACATCGATCAGCAAGTAACGCGGTGAAGACCCGGTGCGGGCATGATGGTGGGCACGGCCCATGACCCGTCAGGTGCTGGTCCGGTTCGCCTGGATGCTGCCCATCCTGCTGGGTGTGTCGGTGGTGGCGTTTGCGCTGATGCGCGCGCTGCCGGGCGACTTTGTCCAGGCCGCAGCCGGAACCACGGAGTTGACACCCGAGGCGGTTAATACCCTGCGGCGCGACCTCGGCTTGCACCTGCCGGTCTGGCAGCAGTATCTGGCGTGGCTGGGCCGGGTGCTGCACGGCGACCTCGGCACTTCCTTCGTGACCCACAAGCCGGTGCTGGGGGAGCTGTTGCCCAGGCTCGCCGTGACCGCCGAGCTCACCGCGATCGCCGGTGTCATGGCCATGCTGCTGGGCGCCGCCAGTGGCCTGGCTTCGGCGCGCCTGCGGGGTCGCGCAGACTGGCTGGTGCGGGCATTCAACGGGCTGATGCTGGCGATACCAAACTTCGTGGTTGCCACCTTGATCGTGCTGCTGGCCGGGTTGTACTTTCCAGAGGTCGGCATCTTCAATTACACGCCCTTCTTCATCAACCCCTTGGGCAACGTCGGCAGCCTGCTGTTGCCGGCCTTTTCCCTGGCACTGGCGGTGTCGGTGACGATCTCGGAGAACACGCGCGCCGCCGTGCTGGAAGTGTCGAGCCAGGACTTCGTGATGGTCGCCCGTGCCAAGGGCCTGCGTGCGCGGACCATCCTGGTGCACTACCTGGTGCGCAATGCTCTGACACCGGTCATCACCGTCACCGGCCTGCAACTGGCCTCGCTGCTGGGGGGCAGCATCCTGATCGAGACCATCTTCACGATCCCGGGCATGGGGCAGTACCTGTTCGATTCGGTCACCAGCCGCAACTATCCCGTGGTCCAGGCCGTGGTGCTGGTAGCCGCTGGCATCGTGCTGCTGGTCAACGTGCTGGTCGATGTGGCGTATGCCCGGGCCGATGCGCGGGTGCGTGATGAGTGAGTCTGGCCGCAACAAGGGCGGCGGGACTGCGCTGGTCACCGTCGGGCTGCTGATGCTGCTTACGATGGTGGTGGTGACCGTGCTGGGTAGCTGGATCGCACCCTACAACCCATCCGAGACCTCGCCCGATTCGCTGGCCGGCCCAAGCGTTGCGCACTGGCTCGGCACCGACTCGATCGGCCGGGACGTGCTGAGCCGGCTGATCATCGGCGGGCGCACCACGCTGCTGATCACCTTCGTTGCGGTGGCAATTTCGGTCGCCGTCGGGCTGGTGCTGGGGCTGTTCTCGGGCTACGTGGGGGGCGTGCTCGACCAGACCATCATGCGCATCCTGGACGTGGTGTTCGCCTTCCCCGTCTTCCTGCTCGCGATCGCCGTGGTCGCGGCGCTGGGCCCGACGGTGCCCAACCTGATCCTGACCATCGCCATCGTCTACACGCCGCGGCTGGCGCGCGTGGTGCGCGGCCCGGTGCTCAGCGTGAAGCGCTGGGACCACGTGGAAGCCGCGCGCAGCGTGGGCGTCGGCGAGTTCCGCATCGCAACGCGCCACGTGCTGCCGCTGGTGGTGTCGCCGATCCTGGTCGAGACCAGCCTGATGCTGGCGCAGACCATCTTCACCGTCACCGCCCTGTCCTTCCTGGGCCTGGGCCCGCCCCCGCCAGACCCGAACTGGGGCGGCATGTTGTCGGAGGGGCGCCAGTTCATGGAACTCGCCCCGCTGACCGTGGTCGGCCCGGCCCTGGCGATCATCTTCGCCACCCTGACCTTCATCGTGCTCGCCAATGGGCTGCGCGAGTGGCTCGACGTGGGAAGCCGGTGATGGCCAGCACCGAACCGATCCTGCAGGTCAAGAAGCTCACGGCGCAATTCACCAGCGGCGGCGTGACGACGCAAGTGGTCAAGGGTATCTCGTTCGACATCGCGGCCGGTGAGTCGGTCGGGTTCGTCGGCGAGTCGGGCTGCGGCAAGAGTGTCACTGCGCGCGCCATGTTGCGTCTGGCGCCCGAAGGCTCGTCCGTCGAGCTTGGCGGCACGGTGCATTTTCGCGGCCAGGATCTGCTGCAACTGCCGGAGCGCCAGATGCTGGACATCCGCGGCCGGCGCATCGCCATGGTGTTCCAGGACCCGATGACCTCGCTCAACCCCGTCATGACGGTGGGCGCGCAGATCGACGACATGGTGCGCCGCCACACCGGGGCCACCGCCCGGGAGGCGCGCCGGCGCAGCGTCGAGCTGCTCGGCCTGGTCGGCATCCGCGACCCGGCGCGGCGCGCTGACGACTACCCGCACCAGTTCTCCGGCGGCATGCGCCAACGCGTGCTGATCGCCATCGCGGTGTCCTGCGCGCCCGACCTGCTGATCGCCGACGAACCCACAACTGCGCTGGACGTGACGGTGCAGGCCCAGATCCTGCGCCTGCTGATGCGCCTGCGCCAGGAGCTGGGCATGGCGCTGATGCTGATCACGCACGACTTTGGCGTGATCGCCGGCATGGTGGAGCGCGTGCATGTGATGCTCGACGGCGAGATCGTCGAATCCGGCCCGGTGGATGCGATCTTTGCCGCCCCGCAACACGCCTATACGCGCGCCCTGTTGGACGCCGTGCCGCGTCTGGCGACCAGCGGCAGGTCGCCATGAGCAGCGCCGGGCCGTTGCTGCGTGTGCGCGACCTGTCGGTGACTTTCCCGGGGCGCGGCGGCGGCGCACCCGTGCGGGCGGTGGACGGTGTGTCGTTCGACATCGCCGCGCGCCAGACGCTGGGCCTGGTGGGCGAGTCGGGGTCCGGCAAGACGACCACCGGCCGCGCCATCCTGCAGCTCCAGCCCATGAGCGGCGGCTCGGTGCAGTTGCTCGGCCAGGAGCTGACCAGCATGTCGCGCGCGCGGGTGCGTGCCATGCGCCGGCACATGCAGTTCGTGCTGCAGAACCCGTACTCGAGCCTGAATCCGCGCATGACGATCGCGCACACACTGGCCGAGCCGCTGCAAGTCCATCGCTCGGTACCGCCGGACAAGATGC
>JAYVRP010000795.1:0-4328 GCA_043776215.1 Rhodoferax sp.
GTGACTTGTGCGTGGATCTCGGCGCGAATGGCGGCGCGCGGCAGCAAACCCAGATGGGCGCGCGCGATCAGGATCGGCAATGCGGGCAGTTCAGGATACTTGCTCGCAAGCGTGCGGCTGAGCGGGCGGCCCTCGGTCAGGTTGAGGTGCAGTCCCACGTCCACCGAGGGAGGCAGGCCTGCCAGCAGCTTCGCAGCGGCTTCCCAATGGGGGCTGTTGGTGATGCAGGAAATGGCGTTCAGGCGTTGCGCCCGGGCCAGCGCGACGATGGGCGCCGACAGCCCGGCTGCGAGTCCGAAGTCATCGGCACATACCGCCAGGGTCCGGGTCGGCCTGGCCGTGCCCGTGCCCGCATTCATGGACGGGGCTCGCCGGTGGCCATGCCGGTGCCGGCTTCGCCACCCACGACATACACCGGCCGGTGCTTGACCTCGTCGAAAATACGTCCGATGTATTCCCCCAGAATGCCGATTGACAACAGCTGGATCCCGCTCAGGAACATGGTGCCCGCGACCAGCGTCGCCCAGCCGGGAATGTCCTCGCCGTAGATGAAGTGCGTGACAACGATCCAGACGCCATAACCCAGGGCCATCGAGGCAACCAGGGCACCCACACCGCTCCACCAGCGCAGCGGCGCATTGGTGAAGGCCGTGATGCCGGTGAATGCCAGGCGCGCCAGCCGGCGCATCGAAAAACTGCTGGAGCCGCTGCGGCGTGCATCGGGTGTATAGGGAATGACCACGTTGCGGAACCCGACCCAGGCGTACAGGCCCTTCATGAAACGGTTGCGCTCAGGCATCGATTTCAGAGCGTTCACCACACAGCGGTCCATCAGGCGGAAGTCGCCGGCGTCCACCGGTATCTGAATCGACGGGTCACGGTTCACCATGAGGTAGAACAGGGCGGTACCCATCCGCTTGGCCATGCTTTCGTCCGCGCGCGAGATGCGTGCCGCGCACACCATGTCGGCACCCTTGCGCCAGGCTTCGAGCATCTCGGGAATCAGCCGGACAGGGTGCTGCAAATCGGCGTCGATCAGAAGCACCAGGTCGCCGTTGGCACGGTCAATGCCGGCGGTCAGCGCGGCTTCCTTGCCGAAGTTGCGTGACAGGCGGACATAGCGCACACCGGGCCGGACCAGCCACGGGGCGATCACGGCGCCCGTCGTGTCGCGGCTGCCGTCATCGACCACGATCACTTCCCACCGATCACTCAGAGCCGCCAGTTGCGCTGTCAGGCTGGTCAGCAGCGGCCCCAGGTTGGCGGCCTCGTTGAATGCCGGAACGACGCAGCTGAGCGAGGGGTGAGGGGTTCGGACAATGTCCATCATGGGAGTGTCAATGGCGAGGATACCGCGTTCCGTGGGATAGAGGCTGCAAGGCAGCCGGCCGCGCGCCCGTCATGCCGCAGGCATCGCCGGCAACAGACGGGCCAGCTTGCCGATGCCCCACGCGCAACTCAGGCCGAGGACGGCACCCGCCAGCACGTCGAGCGGAAAATGCAGCCCGAGACACACGCGGCTCCAGGCAATCAACCCAGCCGCACCCAAGGCCATGGCGGCCAGCACAGTGCGCCGGCTGGCGGCGGCTGCCACACCGGCGAAGGCGAATGCCACGCTGGCATGGGTGCTGGGGAAACCTGCGGAGCCCCTATGGCCCAACCATTGAGTCCCGAGGCCCACGGTAAATGGTCGCGCAATTGGATACAGCGTTTGCCCCAGACGCGCGACCAGCCAGGCGGCGGCCATGGCCAGCAGCATTCGACCTACGGTGCGCCGAACGTGTGTATCCCCGACCACACATGCACCGACCGCGCCCGCCAACAGCAACTGTGGCAATTCCAGGGACGCAAAACGCGCCAAGGACAACAGCCACTGGGGCGAATCGGCTGCGGCATTGATCAGCAGAAACAAGGAAATATCGGTCTGGAACATGGGGCAATCATGGAGGCATATGGCGGACAGTGTGCTTGCCACATGTTAAGGCGGCATGAAGCCGACACGCTGAGTGGCGCCATGATGCCATCATTGGACGATGCGTTCGGGCGCCCCGAACCAGCGGCGCACCGGTACATGCTCCGGAACCAGGCAGCCCGCGGCAGCGAACACCCTGGTCGGCCAGCCCCACCTGCGCCGCGCGTAACAAACAGCTCCAGCGTCCCCGCCACGGGTGGCCATGGGGAGGATCGGTGGGGTTGAATGGTGCTCGGCATGGCGGCTGCAAAATATTGCGCTGGCGCAAGCCTGAGAGGCTACAGGGATGGAAACAGAACGGCGCGGCCGCTGACAGCCTCTGGCAGACCAGGTTTCGCACAGTAAAATTCAAGGGGTTACGGGGCGGTTACGATGGTTGTGGCCGATTTGCGTGACATCAACACCTAACAATGAGGGGTCACACCATGGCACTCGTCTCGATGCGCGAGCTGCTGGACCACGCGGCGGCCAACGGCTACGGTATTCCGGCTTTCAACGTCAACAATCTGGAGCAGGTGCAGGCCGTGATGTCGGCTGCGGACGAGGTCGGGGCACCGGTGATCCTGCAGGCCAGCGCCGGTGCACGCAAGTACGCCGGCGAGGCGTTCATCAAACACCTGATTTCAGCGGCGGTCGAGAGTTATCCGCGCATTCCGCTGGTGATGCACCAGGACCACGGGCAGAGCCCGGACGTTTGCCAGGGAGCGATCAACCTGGGTTTCAGCTCGGTCATGATGGACGGCTCGCTGATGGCGGATGGCAAGACCATCGCCAGTTACGACTACAACGTGGACGTGACCCGCAAGGTGGTGGACATGGCCCACGCCACAGGCGTGACTGTGGAAGGCGAATTGGGCTGTCTCGGGTCGCTCGAAACCATGCGCGGCGACAAGGAGGACGGCCACGGCACCGAGTCCACCATGACCATGGAGCAGCTATTGACCGACCCCGAGCAGGCGGCCGATTTTGTGCGCCGCACGCAACTCGACGCATTGGCGATTGCGATCGGCACCAGCCATGGCGCCTACAAGTTCACACGCAAGCCCACGGGCGACATCCTGGCCATCGAGCGCATCAAGGAGATCAACCGCCGTTTGCCCAACACACACCTGGTCATGCACGGGTCGTCCTCCGTGCCGCAGGACTTGCTGGCCATCATCCGCCAGTACGGCGGAGACATGAAGGAAACCTACGGCGTACCGGTGGAAGAAATCCAGAAGGCCATCCAGTTCGGTGTGCGCAAGATCAACATCGATACCGACGTGCGCCTGGCCATGACCGGCGCCGTGCGCAAGTACATGGCCGAGAACCCGGACAAGTTCGATCCGCGCGACTGGCTCAAGCCGGCCCGCGAAGCCGCCAAGCAGATCTGCAAGCAAAGGTACCAGCAGTTTGGTTGTGAAGGCCAGGCCGGCAAGATCCAGGGCCGCAGCCTGCAGGTCGTGGCCGCGCAGTACGCACGGGGCGAACTCGGCCAGGTCGTTCACTGACCGCAGCGGCGGCCGTGCCGTCGTGCATCGGGCCCACTCCCTGGTGCGGGCGCCGTGGAACGACTCTCAAGCTCTCAGCGCAGGTCGCGCATGCGGGCCAATGCCGGTCTGCAAAAATGACGTGTCCCAGGCCCATGACCCACCCCACCTTGCATACCTCCTCCCTCCATAGCCTGCCATTGCTTGCCCGTGGCAAGGTGCGCGACAACTATGCCGTCGGCGACAACCGCATCCTGATGGTGGCCAGCGACCGCCTTAGCGCGTTTGATGTGATCTTGGGGGAGCCGATCCCCGGCAAAGGGGCCTTGCTCACGCAGATGGCCCTGTTCTGGTTCGCCCGGCTGGCCCACATCTGCCCCAACCACCTGACGGGCGACGACCCCGAATCCGTGGTTACAGAGGCTGAACGCGTGCAGGTGAGGGGCCGTTCGATGCTGGTCAGGCGCTTGCGCCCACTGCCGATCGAGGCCGTGGTGCGGGGGTACCTCGCAGGCAGCGGCTGGAAGGAATACCAGGCTGGCGGCACCGTGTGCGGCGTGCCCTTGCCGGCCGGGCTGCACAACGCCTCCAGGCTGCCGCAACCCATCTACACCCCGGCGGCCAAAGCCGAAGCGGGCGAGCACGACGAAAACATCACCTACGAGCGTACCGTCGAGATGGTGGGCGCCGGGTTGGCGCAGCAGCTCCGCGATACCAGCCTGGCCCTGTACCAGGCCGGCGCTGCGATCGCTGCCGAGCGCGGCATCCTGATTGCGGACACCAAGTTCGAGTTCGGTCTGGACCCCGCCGGGCAATTGGTGCTGATGGACGAGGTGCTGACCCCGGATTCCTCCCGTTTCTGGCCGGTCGAGAGTTACCACGAAGGC
>JAYVRP010000796.1:0-4328 GCA_043776215.1 Rhodoferax sp.
ATGTCCATGCCATCAAACGGGTTGACCAGGCTGCAACTGAACGACGTCTGTTTGGTGACGGCTGCGGTCAAGCCCGGCAACGCCGCTGAACCACCGGCAAGCATGATGTGGTCCACCTTGTTGTGCGGAGTGCTCGTGAAAAAGAACTGCAGGGCACGCCCGATTTCCTGCACCATGCTTTCGACAAAAGGCCGCAGGACGTTGGCCTCGTAATCATCCGGCAACTCCCCACTGCGCTTCTTGCTCTCGGCTTCTTCGGACGAAAATCCGTATTGCCGCACGATCAGCTGGGTCAGTTGTGCTCCACCAAACGCCTGGTCACGGTCGTACAACACCTCGTTGTCACGGATCACCTGCATGCTCGTGGTAAGAGCTCCCACTTCAAACAACGCCACGATCGTCCCGACGCCCTTGTTGGGCAGGCTCTCGATCAGACGCGATGTGGCCAACCGGGACGCATAGGACTCCACATCAACGACCACTGGCTTGAGTCCGGCGGCTTCGGCAAGGCCCTGGATGTCCTGAACCTTTTCGCGCCTGGACGCTGCAATAAGTACATCGAGATCACCGACGGAAGATGTGCTCGGGCCCACCACGCAAAAATCAAGGCTGACCTCGTCCAGCGGGAACGGAATGTACTGATTGGCCTCGGCTTCCACCTGGATCTCGAGTTCCTGGTCGGTCAGCCCCCCCGGCAAAACGATGCGCTTGGTGATGACTGCGGAAGGCGGCAGTGCCATTGCCACGTTGCGGGTCTTGGTTCCGCTTTTCTTGACAAGGCGGCGGACAGCTTCCGCGACCTCTTCGAATTTTTCGACATTGCCGTCGGTGATCCAACCTCGCTCGAGTGGTTCGATCGCACATCGCTCAAGCATCAGGAGACCCGCCTTGTTGCGGCCCAATTCGACCAGCTTGACACTGGACGAACTGATGTCCAAACCCAGCAAGGGCGCCGGCTGTCGACTAAACAACGATCCCAAAGAGACCAAGACTATCCCCTGAAACAGGCCGATCAAGAACCGGCAAAACTTAAGACTTCACTTGAATGCTATCAGTAAGCTCCTTGTCCCGCAAAGGTTTTTCCCAATTTACTGGGTCTGAAGCGTTGCCAAAAGCAGACGGTTTTACTTTGAGCGACCAGCCCCGCCGGGAAACTCGGGTCTGGCCACGTCGCTACCATTGGACTCGCGCGTGACTGCGCCAACGGTTCGGCTCTCCTTGCATTTTTATAATGCTGGCGCGCCCTTACAAAGGATCTATGCCTCGAAATCAAGCACCGAAGGACTCCCGTGACGGGTCAGATCCTGACCCCATGCAAGGCTGGTCTGCGTTCCCGGCAGTGATGCGTGCCATTTACTGGTGTCTTGGAATTGCGTTTGCGGGGGCACTGTCTCTGGCCATGGTGATCGCGTTGGCCATGGCTGTTGCGTTCCCCAACCTGCCGGACATCTCGGATCTTTCCGACTATCGACCCATCTTGCCGCTGCGCATTTTTTCGAGTGATGGCGTGCTGATCGGCGAGTTCGGCGAAGAGCACCGAAACCTGACTCGGCTCAAGGACATTCCCAAGGTCATGACGGATGCCGTCCTGGCCATTGAGGACACCCGGTTTTACGAGCACGGAGGTGTGGACTACAAAGGCATGGTGCGTGCGGGCCTGGCCAACCTGGGAAGCTTCAAGAGCCAAGGGGCATCGACCATCACGATGCAGGTGGCCCGCAATGTGTATTTGTCAACAGAGAAGACCTACACCCGAAAAATCTACGAAATCCTTCTGACGTTCAAGCTCGAACATCTGCTAACCAAGGACCAGATTCTGGAGATCTACATGAACCAGATCTTCCTGGGCCAGAGGGCTTATGGGTTTGCAGCCGCCAGCGAGGCCTATTTCGACAAGCCATTGAAGGACATCACCATTGCCGAAGCGGCCATGCTGGCTGGCCTGCCCAAAGCACCGGGCACCAACAACCCGATCCGCAATCCGAAGCGTGCGCGGGCGCGCCAGTTGTACATCATCGACAGGATGGAGGAGAACGCCTTCATCACCAAGGCACAGGCGCAGCAAGCGACAAACGAACAACTCAGGCTCAAGACCGGTCAGGACGTGGTGCGTGTGCACGCCGAATACGTCGCGGAAACCGTTCGCCAGCTGATGTTCGCACAGTACGGAAATGAAACCTATACCCGTGGGCTCAATGTCTTCACGACTGTCAACGCCTCTGACCAGGATGCGGCCTACAAGGCCTTGCGTCGCGGCATCATGGATTTCGAACGACGCCAGATCTACCGTGGTCCGGAAAAATTCATCGATCTCCCGGCTGACCAGCGGGAAATCGACGACGCCATCGACGACGCCCTCGACGAGCACCCCGACAATGGGGATGTGATGTCGGCCGTGGTCTTGCACGCCGATGCAAAGCTGATTCGGGCCGTGCGCCAGAATTCTGAAGTGGTTGAAATCACTGGGGACGGTCTCAAGGCCGCGCAGTCCGGTCTGTCTGACAAGGCGCCGCCCAACATCAGGATTCGCCGCGGCGCAGTCATCCGGGTGGCCAAGACAATCAAGGGTACGTGGGAAATCACACAGCTGCCCGAGGTCGAGGGTGCGTTTGTCGCCATGGATCCCCGCAGCGGTGCCATCAAGGCCATGGTGGGAGGGTTCGACTACGACAAAAACAAGTTCAACCACGTGACGCAAGCCTGGCGCCAGCCAGGTTCGAGCTTCAAGCCCTTCATTTACTCGGCAGCCCTGGAAAAAGGATTTACCCCGGCCACGGTGATCAATGACGCCCCGCTGTTTTTCGACGCTGGCGTCACGGGCGGCCAGCCCTGGGAACCCAAGAACTACGACGGTAAATTCGATGGCCCTATGACCATGCGTACAGGGCTCGCGAAATCCAAAAACATGGTGTCGATCCGCATCTTGCAGGCGATCGGGCCGCAATATGCGCGCGACTGGGTCACCCGCTTCGGATTCGACGAAGACAAGCACCTGCCGTACCTGACCATGGCCCTCGGGGCCGGATCCGTAACCCCCATGCAGATGGCCAGTGCCTACTCTGTTTTTGCCAATGGTGGCTACCGAATCAACCCCTGGCTGATCAGCAAGGTCACCGAGCAGAAGGGCAAGACCCTGATGGAGAGTAAGCCCCAGCCACTCGACGAGTCGGTCCGAGCGATTGACGCCCGCAACGCGTTTGTCATGAACAGCTTGCTGCAGGAGGTCACGCGTTCAGGCACCGCCGCACGGGCACAGGGCACGTTGAAACGCCCCGATCTGTTCGGCAAAACCGGAACCACCAATGACTCCATGGATGCCTGGTTTGCGGGCTTCCAGCCGGGCCTGGCGGCTGTGACCTGGATCGGGTATGACACACCACGCAAGATGGGCAACAGCGCTCAGGAGACGGGCGGTGGCTTGAGCCTTCCGGTGTGGATCGCGTTCATGGAGCACGCGCTCAAAGGTGTCCCCGTGGCGCAATATGCGGCACCGGAAGGGGTCGTCAATGCTGGAGGCGAGTGGTTCTACGACGAATACGCACGTGGTGCCGGGGTTTCAAGCCTGGGGCTGGAGGACAAGGCGTCGACGTCTGGCAGCAGTGCCGGTGAAACCCATGCATTGCCGCCCGCAGATGAAAAGCGAAAGATCCTCGATTTGTTCCGCAACTGATCAACTGGCAAATAGCAGAGTTAGTGCGGCCTGTGCTGAGGCATCCCGGGACAACTGTGCAAACAGTTCTTCCTGACTCTTGGTGTCGCGCCACTGCGCACCGTCCCATTTGTAATGGTACCCACCGCTTCTCGCCGCGAGCCAAATTTCGTGCAAAGGTCGTTGCAGATTGACCACGATCTGGCTGCGATTGCCAAAGACCAGTGTGACCATGCCACCGACGCGCTGGTTGTCGATGTCAGCGTCGGTTTGATCATTGATCCGGTCACAGCATTGCTCGATGGCCCCAAGGGCAGACTCGGCCAGGTGCATGAATTCGAGGTCGGTCATTACAATTTCACCATGTTGCTCATCCGCCAAATTCTAGTCAGTGCGAGTGTCCTTGCCAGCTGTGCGGTGGGGCTCGCCGCATGCGGGCAGAAAGGGCCATTGGCGCTGCCGACCGAGCCGGCAGCTGCGCAGCGCGCCACCCTGATCCAGAGCCTTCGTCCATCGATGCTCATTTCACCACCCGCAGCTTCGGCATCGGCAGCCAGCCCCACTGCCCCAACGCCTCCCAAGCCATGAGTACAGACATCCTTCCTGGCCAGCCCCATATCCACTATCGCGACAGTCAGCTGTATGCGGAAGGTGTAGCACTTGCGCGGCTTGCACAAAA
>JAYVRP010000797.1:0-4323 GCA_043776215.1 Rhodoferax sp.
CCAGATGCTGCAGGAAAGCAAGACCGCCCATGCACGGCTGAGTGAATGGACGGCACGCAAACAGCAGTGGCGCGAGGACCGCGCGCACGGGCGCGCGCCCGAAACGCTCAAGCCGCAACAGAACGACCGCCCCGAAGTCGCCGAGCGCGCGGCCCGCGGACACTGACCGATTGGCAGCGGCCATGAAGAACTCCCCTCCGGCGTATCGCGAAACAGCCCATACCAACGGGTATGAATTCACGCAGGGCAGCGGCTACGCGCTGCCCGAGTACCCTTTTGTCGCGCCGCCTGAACTGGCGAGCGGTGAACCCGTGCACCACCCGGTGGTGATCATCGGCGCCGGCATCACCGGCCTCACGCTGGCCTGCGCCCTGGCCCGGCACGGCGTGCCGGCGGTGCTGCTGGACGAAGACAACTCGGTGGGCGTGAAGGGTGCTTCCTCACGCGGCATCTGCTACACGCAGAAGTCCCTGGAAATCTTCCACCGGCTGGGTATCTACGAGCGCATCGCCGCCAAGGGCGTGCAGTGGAGCGTGGGGCGTACCTTTGCCGGGCACGACGAGATCTATTCCTTCGACTTGCGCCAGCAAAGCAACTTCCAGCTCTCGGCCCAACCACCGTTCATCAACATTCAGCAGTTCTATATCGAAGGTTACCTGGTCGAGCGTATCCAGGAGTTGTCCCGTGAAAATTCCTGCGTCGATCTGCGCTGGTTGTCACGTGTGGTGGGTTTCGAGCAGGGGGACGAGGTCGCCACGCTGATGGTGGAAACACCGGCTGGCAGCTACCAGATGCAGGCCAGCCACGTGATCGATGCCAGCGGCTCGCACACCCCGTTTCATCAGTGGTGCCACGCCGGCATGCAGGCCAAACGTGGCGACGACCGCTGGTGCATCGCCGATGTGCGCTTTGCCAAACGCCCGCCGGCCGAGCGCCACACCTGGATCGAAGCCCCGTTCAATGACAACCGCGCCGTCTGGCAACACCTCATGGCCGACGATGTATGGCGTATCGACTACCAGATGGCGCCCGATGCCGACCCGGCCTACGTGAGCAGCGAGGCCCAGGTGCGGGCACGTTTGCAGCGCCAGTTCGGGCCCGACGTGCAGTGCGAAATCATCTGGGTTGGCCCGTATGCCTACCGCAGCCAGTGCCTGGACCAATTACGCATAGGCAGCGTGTTTTTCATGGGCGACACGGCGAAGGTCGTGAGTCCGTTTGGCGCGCGCGGTGGCAACACCGGCGTGGCCGACGCCGACAACCTGGCCTGGAAGCTGGCGGCCGTCTTGCGCGGGCAGGCCAGCGCGGCGTTGCTCGACAGTTACAACGAAGAGCGCCTCGAAGCTGCGCAGCAGAACGTCCAGGTGACCAACCGCACCGCGCGCTTCCTGCGTCCGGCCGATGGCATGGAACGCACTTTCCGCAGCGCAGTGATCGGCTTGGCGCGCCAGTATCCGTTTGCGCGCCCACTGGTGAACACCGGGCGCATGGCCGTGGCCAATACCTATACCCACTCCAGCGTATGCGAGAAGACGGGTGGCCTGTCGGTACAGAACGTCAGTTTTCAGTGGGCCGGCGGCAGCCCGGGTTGCGTCAACGACCTGCTGTCATGGGCCGGCGGCAGGCTCTTGCTGCTGGTGTTCGGCGACCTGACGCGCCAGGCCTGTGAGCGCCTGGCCAGCCTGGCCCAGAACGCGCCTGTGCGCAGCGTGCAGGTGCTGGGGGTGGACGGGCGTGCCCAGGCCCGAGAAGTGGTGCGCGACCCGTTGGGCCACCTGCAAGGGGCTTGCCATGTGTTTGGCCACGCCTGGGCCCTGGTGCGGCCCGATGCCTACCTGGCCGCCACCGGCGAGGCCGTGGACGGATCCCTGATCGTGGCGATTGAACACGCACTCGGCCTGCGAATGGGAGAAGCAGCATGAAAGCCACCTTGCACCTGCAGGATGCCGACACCTTTTACGAACACCTGCTTGACGCCCATCTCGGGCTCTCCCGCGAGCAGTCAGACTTGCTCAATGCACGCCTGATCCTGCTGCTGGCCAACCAGGTAGGCGACGCACGGGTGTTGCAGGAATGCCTGACTGCGGCGCAGGACACGGCGCCAAGCTAATCCGGTCGACTCCCTGCGGGCGGACTGGAGCGGACCGCCACGAGGCGTCCCCTAAAATTGGTCCATGACCGAACCACTGCTGCAACCTGGCCTCAACAGCCTCTCCAAATCCTTCGAACCTGCCGCCATCGAGGCGCATTGGGGCCCCGAATGGGAGCGGCGCCACTACGCTGTGGCGGGCCATCGCGGCTCCGGATCCCCAGACCGCGCGTCGCCGTCGTTCGCCATCCAGTTGCCGCCGCCCAATGTGACCGGCACTTTGCACATGGGCCATGCGTTCAACCAGACCATCATGGACTCGTTGACGCGGTACCACCGCATGCGGGGCTTCAACACGGCGTGGATTCCGGGCACCGACCACGCGGGCATCGCCACCCAGATCGTGGTCGAGCGCCAGTTGCAGGCGCGGGGCGTCAGCCGCCACGATATGGGCCCGACTCCGGCCGAAGCTCGCAAGAATTTCGTCTCCAAGGTCTGGGAGTGGAAGGAGCAAAGCGGCAACACGATCACGACGCAAATGCGGCGCATGGGCGACAGCGTGGACTGGAGCCGCGAGTACTTCACCATGGACCCCAAGTTGTCCACCGTGGTCACCGACACCTTTGTGCGGCTGTACGAGCAGGGCCTTATCTACCGCGGCAAGCGCCTCGTGAACTGGGACCCTGTTCTGCAAAGCGCCGTGAGCGACCTCGAGGTTGAAAGCACCGAGGCCGATGGGCAGATGCACTACATCTGCTACCCGTTCGCAGATGGTCCGCAACTGATCGACGGCGTGTTGCAAAAGGGCATGACGATTGCCACCACGCGCCCCGAGACCATGATGGCCGATGGCGCGTTGGCCGTGCACCCACAGGACACGCGGTACATCCACCTGCTGGGCAAAATGGTCGACCTGCCCCTGTGCGACAGGCGCATTCCCATCATCGCCGACGACTTCGTGGACCGGGCCTTCGGCTCGGGTTGCGTCAAGATCACCGGCGCCCACGACTTCAACGACTATGCCTGTGCGCAGCGCCATCAGTTGGCGATGATCACCATCTTTACGCTCGACGCCCGGGTCAATACCAACGGCCCGGCCCCCTACCAGGGCATGGACCGCTTCGACGCCCGCAAAGCCGTGCTGCGGGACCTGCAGACCCAGGGCCTGCTGATCGAGAGCAAGGCGCACAAACTGATGCTGCCCATTTGCGCGCGCACCGGCCAGGTGGTGGAGCCGATGCTCACCGACCAGTGGTTCGTGGCCATGACCCAGGTGGGTGACGGCGATCTGACGGGCAAGTCGATTGCGCAAAAGGCCATCGATGCGGTGCAATCGGGCGAAGTGCGATTCGTTCCCGAGAACTGGATCAACACCTACAACCAATGGATGAACAACATCCAGGACTGGTGCATCAGCCGCCAGCTCTGGTGGGGCCATCAGATACCGGCCTGGTACGGCAGCGGAGGGGAACTTTTCGTGGGCCGCAGCGAAGACGACGCTCGTGCCAAGGCCACTGCCGCCGGATACGCCGGCCCGCTCCGGCGCGACGACGACGTGCTCGACACCTGGTACTCGTCAGCCCTGGTGCCGTTTTCGACGATGGGCTGGCCGGAGGCTGCCGGCACGACGCCATCCATTTGGGTGGAGCAACAAGCAGCCGTTCGGGCTGAGCCACAACCAACCGCTCGGGCTGAGCCACAACCAACCGCTCGGGCTGAGCCACAAGCAGCCGTTCGGGCTGAGCCACAAGCAGCCGTTCGGGCTGAGCCACAAGCAGCCGTTCGGGCTGAGCCTGTCGAAGCCCTTCGACAAGCTCAGGGCGAACGGGGTATTTCTCGGGGCGAACGGGGCCGGTCTCAGGCCACACGGGGCATTGCTCAGGGCGAACGGGGCATTGCTCAGGGCGAACGGGGCCGGTCTCAGGCCACAGGGGGCATTGCTCAGGGCGACCAGGGTATTGCTCAGGCCGAACAGGGTGCGTCCCAGAACGAACGAGACCTGTCCGACTACGACTTGTACCTGCCCTCCAGTGTGCTGGTCACCGGTTACGACATCATTTTCTTCTGGGTCGCCCGCATGATCATGATGACAACCCATTTCACCGGACGCGTGCCGTTCCGTCACGTCTACATCCACGGTCTGGTGCGGGACGCGCAGGGCCACAAGATGAGCAAGTCCGAGGGCAATGTGCTCGACCCGGTGGACTTGATCGATGGCATCACGCTTGCGCCGC
>JAYVRP010000798.1:0-4296 GCA_043776215.1 Rhodoferax sp.
GCGAGTCTCCTCTTCGATGACGATGCAACGGCTGGGAATCTTCTCCTTGGCCACCAGGTTACGAAGTTGCTTTCCCATGGCGCCACCTGACAGATACAGTGCCAGCGAGTCCGCACCCAGACGGTGCAGAACCCGAGTGACGTTGATGCCGCCGCCGCCGGGAAAGCGGTGTGTCTGCGCGCAGCGCAGCTTGTGTCCCGGCACCAGCCGGGCGGTGGTACTGGCCACGTCGACGGCTGGGTTCAGGGTGATGGTCAGGATATCGGTCATGGTGCAAGGGATTCAGTCATTGCCGGGTCGCCACACCAGCGCCAGCGACTTGAATTTCTGTAGAACACTCAATCGCTCGTCGGAGATCGCGTCCAGAAAGTCCGACAGCCGTTTCGATTTGGCCATGGTGTAGACGGTCAAGGCCAGTGTCAACACGAAGACCACGCCAAAAATCAGCACTTTGGTGTGCCACGGCGCATCCGCCTCGGCCAGCAGGTTCATGCCCAGGAATCCGGTGGACACGGTGCCGATCAGGCCGAAGATCGTCACCACAGTCAGGCGCACGACGGTGTTGGCTTGGCGGCGCAGGCTGTCGGCCTCCAGGTAACTGTTCATGTCGGCAATACGTTCCTTGACTTCGGCATACAGCGGGTCGAGGCCCAGGTGGGTGGCACTCATGTGGAACAAAGCCCGAGCCTGTGCCTGCTCGGCCACTTCGTGGAACCAGTAGCGGTGGGTGAAACGAAGAAAGCCCGCGAAACTCGCCCGGATGGCGCGCTTGAACCGGCGCACGCTGCCGATGTCGTCCACCCGCAAATCCTTGAGCGCTTCCACCAGCTTGTCGGAAAACATCAGCAAGGCGGCCTTCTGGAAGTGCGCGATCAGGAACAGCAGGAAATGCTGGTGGCGGAACTGCGACAACACACCCCGGTCGCGGCAGGTGTAGAACTCGGCACGGGCGTCGCCCACCACCACCAGGGAGTGCCCGCTGCACAGGTAACGCGTGTTGGGGGCCGCGCCGCCGTCGGTCCAGAAGCGGTCGTAGCAGTAGCGGCTCTCGAAGTCGCTCAGGTGTTGCTCGGCATACGGCAGCGGGCGCGCCGGGTCGGTACTCGCGCCGCCTGCGCCGGTGACCAACCCGAGCCGGATGAAATCGCTGCGCGTCAACAGCCGCGGGTTGTCCAGCGCCAGGTACGCCATGACCGGCATGCGGTAGTACTCGATCTGGCGGTAGCGCAGAGGCCCGACCTGGCCGGAATAGTCACCCACCAGCGGCTGCAGCAAATAAGCCCAATGCGCCGCAATACGCGGCGCGCGATGGCGGGCCACGTGGGCCAGAAACACCTCGCGTTCCTGGGCATCCGAGCTGGCCAGTGTGCGCCCGTGTGCATCCAGCCACTCGGCGTTGGCCAGGCAGTGCAGTGCCTGGCCGTCGCCCAGCCAGCCGGCGGGATAACCGCGTCCGAACCGGTACAGAAGTTCCTGCGCCTGTGCCAGGCTCAGGTGGTCGGCACTGACCTCGACGTTGAGCAGCACCAGGTCGACATCCAGAAAGAAATACAGGTCGATGTGCACGATGTCGAGCATGATCGGCGCCTCCCCGCGGCGTAGCGTCATGCACCCCTGGCGGACATCGTGGCGCCGGAAAACGCGCATCGGAGAGTCGGAGCCGGGTTCGCCAGCACCGCGCGCCCCGCGCCCTTCGCCGTACAGGAAGCGCTGCACAAACGGCAGGAAGGTGACGAACTCGTTGTAATGACGCTCGTGAAACTGGTCTGCCGACCCGGTGTATTCGTCTACGACTTCGCGCCACGGAGACGCCTCGCCCATGGCCTGGAGAACCTCCCAGGGATGCGGCTGGGCCGACCCGGCCCCGTGCACCGGCATCAGCCGCAGTGGCCACAACAGGACCTGGCGGAAGTGCTCGACACGGGCAGTGCTTGCGATCTCCATGCGTCGAATGTAATCCACCGCGCCGCCTTGGCGCAGGGGACTATGGACCTGTTGGGATTCATTACACCGTTCGGGCTGAGCTTGTCGAAGCCTATCCTGAGCCTGTCGAAGGGCCTTCGCGAGCCCTTCGACAGGCTCAGGGCGAACGGAAAAATAGCGTCGCGAAAGATGGAAACCTCTCCCTAAGCGAAGCGTGGTCTGCAGCGATTAGCCCTTGCGGCCAACCATCGACAGCAACTCCGTCATTGGCACCATGCGCCCGTGCAACGGCAGGATCTGCTCCACCTGCAACTGGAGGCGTTCGATGTTCTGCACCAGATTGAGGTTCAGATCATTCGGCCGTGCAGGTGGGGGCGAGTTGGGTGGTCCAGGGGTGTAGGCGTCGGCCTCGATCAGGATTTTCTCCCGCGGCAGGTAAACCATCATGAAGCCCTGGGCATGTACGCTGGCATCGATGTAATAGACCTCGACCACGCGTTCGCCATCGGTGAACGTGCGCTTTCCGTCGACGCCTGTCACGCTGGCTTTGCGTCCCGATTTTTCCATCAGGTCCGGAGAGATCCGGTTTGGATTGGCGAAGGTCTTCTCGTAATAGGGCCTGGCCAATTCGCTGGTGACCAAGGTGGCGCCTTCCGCGATGGCCGTGCGCAAACCACCCGCGTGGTCGAAGTGATGGTGCGAGTTGATGACATAACGCACGGGTTTGCCGTTGCCCAGTTTCCTGGCTTCGGCCAGCACCGGGCCGGAGCGGCCGTCGTAGAGCGGGGCCTCCACCACCATCAGGTGGTCCTTCATTTCGATGGCGACGCTGTTGTGCGACCCACCGGCCAGGAACCAGACACCATTGGCTGCCCGGTCGGCGCTGACGCGCTCCACTGCGCTGCTCACCAGCGCCGGAACCTCGATACCGCTGGCAACGTTGGGTTTGACCTCGTTCACGGCCAGGTCGAGTAGGGGGTACCCACCCATGCTCTGGCGGATGCGCATCGGAAACTTGACACCACCGATCTCCTGGTAGTCGGTGAATCCGATCACCGATTCGGTGTCCCCGGTCACCGGGTGTGGCTGGACCGATTCGATCTGCTCCACCAGTCCGGCGGCATTGATCAGCGCCGTGGCGCGAAACCGGCCAGGAACCGCAAAGGACACGGCACGGAGCGAGCGCCCACCTTCGTTGCGCATGGCAATGGTCGGGTTGTTGGCCATGGCAGCCTTGATCACCCCGTGCGGCGTGGTCCACAAGTCGTGGGTGCGGGCGTGGAGTGCCAGGGGGGCCGCGATCGGCGCCGGGCCCACCATGTTCCAGGCCCAGTCGCCACGCATCATGCCGGTGGTGCGCTGCTCACCAGTGCCCATCAAAGGCACGGCGCCGCCACCCGTGGGTTCGGCCCGGCTGCGCGCCGCATCTTCGCGAAAGGCCGCGTTCTGGTAGTCGGCGACGCGAGAGAAACTCGAGTAGGTGATCTTCGGCCACGCCATGCCAGGCTGGTACGCCTGTCCGAATGTGGTGCCGCTGCCGGTGCCGGCATACGAAATGCTGCGCAGGGCAACACCCCCCATTGCGGTGTCGGCCCGTTGCAGCACGGCCATGGCGCTCTCGGTGGGCACGCTGGCGCACGACACCAGGCCTGCGGTGGCGATGGCGAGCAAGGTGCCTCGGCCCATGGCACTCCAATATTCCATTTGCATCGAGGTCTCTCCTTTTTGTAGGGGGGGTGAGTGGAACACGCGGCTGTGGCTGCGCGCCGTCATGCTAATCAAGCGCATCGGCCGGCGCTACTAGGGTAAGCACAGCAAATTCGCCCCGAATTTGCGGAACTTTTCGAGGCCGGTAGCACACCATTTGTCCCGGTGCGCGTGTGCCGGCCCTCAGCTTGGGGCCCCTGTGGCGAGTCCAATGAAGGACGAAGACGGTTCTTGAGAATCCTCCAGCCTGAAACCTCGCACTAGCACCTTGGCGACGGTGGTCACAGGCAATTGCCATTAACCTTGCCGCCACCTCCACAGCCACACTGCCGCCATGAACCGAGTCCTTGCACACACCGGCGCCCGTTTTCCCATCCTCCAGGCGCCCATGGGGTGGATTGCGCGCACGCAACTGGCGTCCGCCGTATCGCGCGCCGGGGGGCTGGGCATCATCGAGACACGGCTGCAAGCCGGCGAGACAGCAGATTGAAAATCCGCGCCACGTCGCCGTGAGGCAGATGGAGGTGAAGTGGATCCTCGACGCCACCGACGGCAAAGCGATGCGCAGCCAACTCTGGCTCACGCTGAACAAACTGGACGCGGCGTTCACGGCGGCGCAGTGAAAGGCGGAGACGCCACCGGGGTAGCGCCGAGTCGCCCTCGGCT
>JAYVRP010000799.1:0-4287 GCA_043776215.1 Rhodoferax sp.
AACTCGGCAAAGAGCTGGCTTGCGCCGCTGGCGCCAGCAGGCAAGTGCAGGTCATGCAGGTTGGTCGCCTCGAATCCGATGTCGGCCAGGCTGGGTACCGCCTGGCGCATTCCGGGGGGCCGTGCCGCCAATGCGCCCAGATGCGGCACGCAGTCGTGTTCAGGCATCGCGTTGACGCTGATCCGGGCCAGCCAGGCGTTCTTGTAAGGCGTGAAGACCGTGTACGGTGTGCCGGTTTTAGTGAGCAGTTCCCGGCGCTCCAGCACCACGTGGTCCTTGACTGTGTGCAGCGCGACACCGATCGCGGCCAGCGCGCCCAGCACCATGCGATCACGCACGATGGCCTGTGGTTCATAGTCGTGCGCCGCAAATACGGATTGGGCCCCCAGTGCCCGCGCCAGTTGCACGATCTCGTCGCTCGCCACGCCGTGGCGCACGATCAGCCCCGCGTCGGGCACGGTGGCCCCGGTGCGAAGTTGCGCATCGAGGTCAACCAGTGACTCGCGGATGAATTCGACCCGCCGGTCCGCGCGCGGCAGCGGATCGAGAATGGCGCGGTCGAACACGAACGCGCAGTACACGCGCCGGCAAGACGTCAACGCCAGATGCAGTGCCGCGTTGTCGTCGATACGCAAATCGCGGCGAAACCACACCAACCCGCAAGCAAATTCTTTTTCCATCTTGACCGCTAAAATTGAAACATGAACGGCGATTTTGCTCCCATCAACCTCACGAACCATTTCCTGATTGCGATGCCGGGGCTGGAGGACGCAAGTTTTGCCCGCAGTGTGGTTTACGTATGTGAGCACAGCGAACGCGGCGCACTCGGGCTGGTCATCAACAAGCCCAGCGACATCAACCTGAAGGTGCTGTTCGACAAGGTCGAGTTGCCATTGGGGCGCACCGACCTGCTGCTGTCACCCGTTTTCCAGGGCGGGCCAGTCCAGGCGGATCGTGGCTTTGTCTTGCATGAACCCACCTTTGCCCGCAGCGAGCAACCCGCCGAATCGGTATACGCATCGACCATGTACATCCCGGGCGGCCTGGAGATGACCACCTCAAAAGATGTACTCGAAGCCCTCTCTACCGGTGCCGGGCCGCGCAAGGTGCTGGTATCCCTGGGATATTCCGCCTGGGGTGAAGGCCAGCTCGAATCCGAACTCGGCGACAACAGCTGGCTCACCGTCGACGCCGACATTTCCGTCATCTTCGATACGCCCGTCGAGCAGCGGTATGACAAGGCGCTCGGCCTGCTCGGGTTGCAGGTGTGGATGTTGTCTCCGCAGGCCGGCCATGGTTGAGACGGCCATCGTGGGTCGGAGTCAGGAACTTCCTTTGCACCTGCAGACGTTCCTTGCGCTGGACTTCGGCATCAAGCGTACCGGCGTGGCCGTGGGCAATCGCCTGCTGCGCAGCGCCCAGCCGCAGCCCACGATACGTGCCGAAGGCTCGGCCAGGTTCGCGCAGATACGCGAGCGCCTGGACGAATGGCAACCCGATGCACTTGTGGTGGGTGTGCCATTCCATCCGGATGGTGCCGAACACGAAAACACCGTGCGCGCGCGCAAGTTCGTGCGATCTCTGCGCGGAAGGTTTGCCTTGCCTGTGTTCGAGGTGGACGAGCGTTACAGCACCACCGAGGCGCTCGCCAGCGGCGCGCAGGATGCGGATGCAGGAGCTGCCTGCATCATTCTGGAGCAATTTCTGAGGAGCATCCCTTGACAGCTGCCGCAGGCCATCTGGTGCTGGACGCCGAAGCGCTCTATCGTGAGTTGCTGCGCGGTGTGGGTGCCTTGTGGGGCGCCGATACCCGCCTGGTAGGTATCACATCGGGTGGAGCCTGGCTGGCCGAGCGCCTGCAGGCCGACCTGAAGGTGACCGGCGCGCACGGTGTGATCTCCTCGGCCATGCACCGCGACGATTACGCCCGGCGCGGCCTGTCCGCCGGAGAGCCCACACGCCTGCCGTTTGATGTGAACGGTGCCCGCATCCTGATACTCGACGACGTCCTGTACACCGGGCGCACCATCCGTGCCGTGGTCAACGAGTTGTTCGACTATGGGCGACCGGCCGATGTCCGGTTGGCCGTGCTGGTAGACCGTGGCGGGCGCGAGTTGCCGATCCAGGCCGACTTTGCAGCCGCGCGAGTCGCGCTGGGACCTTCGCAGTCGCTCGACCTGCACCGCGATGCGTTGGGCACGTTTTCCTTCCAGGTCGAGCAGGCCAGCTGATGCGCGTGATGCTTCCACTGTTCTGCGACTGAACCACAGGCAGACATTTCTACAGACAGACAGACAAACAGGCAGGCAGGAAGCGTGTTGTACAAACGAAATCCCCAACTCAACAAGCACGGCGAGCTGGTGCATTTGTTGTCGATCGAAGGTCTGCCTGCCAGCATCCTGACCCAGGTGCTCGACACTGCCGCCAGTTTCGTGAGTGTCAATGACCGTGAGGTCAAGAAGGTGCCGCTGCTGCGCGGGCGCAGTGTGTTCAATCTATTCTTCGAGAATTCGACACGCACGCGCACCACCTTCGAGATTGCGGCTACCCGGCTGAGCGCGGATGTCATCAACCTGGACATCGCGCGTTCGTCGGCATCCAAGGGGGAATCGCTGCTCGACACGATTGCCAACCTCAGCGCGATGGCGGCCGACATCTTCGTGGTGCGCCACGGCGAGTCCGGGGCGCCGTACCTGATTGCCCAGCACGTCGCGCCGCATGTGCATGTCATCAATGCCGGTGATGGTCGCCACGCACACCCCACCCAGGGGCTGCTCGACATGTTCACCATCCGCCATTACAAGAAAGATTTTTCCACCCTCACAGTGGCCATCGTGGGCGACGTGCTGCATTCACGCGTGGCGCGCTCCGATATCCATGGCCTGACGACGCTGGGGTGTGCCGAGGTGCGCGTGGTCGGGCCCAAGACGCTGGTGCCGGCCGACATGGCGCAGATGGGCGTGCGGGTGTGCCACACGCTGGAAGAAGGCATCAAGGATTGCGACGTGGTGATCATGTTGCGTTTGCAGAACGAACGTATGAGCGGCGCCTTGCTGCCGTCGGCGCAGGAGTTTTTCATGCAATACGGGCTGACGCCGGAGAGGTTGCAACTGGCCAAACCGGACGCCATCGTCATGCACCCGGGGCCGATCAACCGTGGCGTGGAGATTGATTCCGCGGTGGTGGACGGCGCACAAAGCGTGATCCTGCCGCAAGTCACCTTCGGTATTGCCGTGCGCATGGCGGTGATGGGCATCGTCGCGGGG
Organism: Rhodoferax sp.; assembly: GCA_043776215.1. Taxonomy (GTDB): domain Bacteria; phylum Pseudomonadota; class Gammaproteobacteria; order Burkholderiales; family Burkholderiaceae_C; genus CAISIP01. The sequence goes on from JAYVRP010000799.1 coordinate 3,267, forward strand.
AATGAGGCATGAGCACCCTGCGGCCCCCGGAAAACACGCCAGTGGGCAGCCCGATGACGCTCTCGATCCGTGGCGCGCGGGTGATCGACCCCGCCAGCGGCTTCGACCAGTTGGCGGATGTGGCCGTGGCGGATGGATGCATCGTCGCCATCGGGCGGGCACCGGCCGGATTTGTCGCGCAACGGGTGATCGATGCCACGGGTTTCGTCGTGGCCCCCGGTCTGGTGGATTTGGCCGTGCGCCTGCGCGAACCTGGCCATGAGCACGCACGCATGCTCGAGTCCGAGATGGCCGCCGCCGTATCTGGTGGAGTGACCAGCCTGGTTTGTCCGCCCGACACCGAACCGGTGCTGGACGAACCTGGCCTGGTGGAGATGCTCAAATTCCGGGCCGGCAAGCTGCGCCAGTCGCGGGTTTTCCCGCTGGGCGCCCTGACACGCGGGCTGGCCGGCGAGGTGCTGACCGAAATGGTCAAGCTGACACAAGCAGGATGTGTCGGGTTCAGCCAGGCCGAGGTGCCGCTGGGCAATACCCAGGTGCTGCTGCGGGCGCTGCAGTACGCAAGCACTTTCGGGTATTCGGTGTGGCTGCATCCGCAGGACCGCGATCTGGGGACCGGCGTCGTGGCCAGCGGCCCCTTGGCAACCCGCATGGGATTGAGCGGTGTGCCGGTGGCAGCAGAGACGATCGCGATCCACACCGTTGTCGAGTTGCTGCGCACCACCCAGGCGCGTGTGCATCTGTGCCGGCTCAGCAGTGCCGCAGGCATCGCGCTGGTGCGCCAGGCCAAGGCCGACGGCCTGGCCTTGACCTGTGACGTCAGCATCAACTCGCTGCACCTGATGGACACCGACATCGGCTATTTCGACAGCCGTGCGCACCTGAGCCCCCCTCTGCGCCAGCAGCGAGACCGGAATGCCATCCGGTTGGCGCTGGCCGACGGCACCATCGATGCGCTGGTGTCCGACCATTGCCCGGTGGCAGAAGATGGCAAAGCCCTGCCATTTGCCGAAAGCGAACC
>JAYVRP010000800.1:0-4285 GCA_043776215.1 Rhodoferax sp.
GCGTTGGGCAACTGCATCAGCACGAACATGTCGGTCATGCCGGCCACCGCGATCTCGCTCTGGCCGACTCCGACGGTTTCGACGATCACGATGTCGTAACCCGCCGCCTCGCACACCAGCATGGCTTCACGGGTCTTTTCGGCCACACCGCCCAGGATGCCACCTGACGGGCTGGGGCGGATATAGGCGCGCTCGTGGACCGATAGCCTCTCCATGCGCGTCTTGTCGCCGAGGATCGATCCACCCGACACCGTCGACGAGGGGTCGATGGTCAGCACGGCCACGCGGTGTCCGAGGTCGATCAGGTAAAGGCCGAGCACCTCGATGAAGGTCGACTTGCCGACGCCCGGGACGCCACTGAGCCCCAGCCTGAACGCGCGCCCGGTGTGCGGCATCAAGTCGCTGAGCATGGCATCGGCCAGCAGCCGATGGTCCGCGCGTGTCGATTCCAGCAAGGTGATCGCCTTGGCCATGGCGCGGCGTTTCGCCGCGCCCCAATCACCCAAAATGGCAACGCTAATGTCGAGGACGTCAGACACCTTTGGGGCCGCTTTTAATTGAACTGCTCAAAGAAGGAAAAGTCTATGTCGTATACGGTTCGCGGCTTCAAGCCGAGTTCGTACTTTTTGAACATTTCGAACAACTTTTCTCCGTCCACGAGCTCGATAGGGGCAGCTCCTGGGCGTTCTGCTTCTGCACGCGCATTCGTGGAGAACGTGCTGGTTGTCAGGAATATTCCCTTCTCCGCTCGGCCGTCCATTGCCCCTCGGAGATCCCGAATCTCCTTGGGCGGCACTGCCTGGCCCCATTTCTTGCATTGAAAGACCACACTGAAACTCACCAAGTCGTTGAGCTGAAGCACGCCGATGCCATCCACTCCACCATCATTCGACCGCCCCGTTACTTCGACACGCTCAAAGCCTGCCTCTCGCAGGAGACGCATGCACAGGTGCTCAAAGCCTGACGCAGAAAGCCCTTGCATCACGTTGAGAAAACTTCGAATGCCCGAGTCCTGATCCGCTTGCGGCGTATCTGCAGGTGCTACTTCATCTTGCTGGGACGATGATTTTTCCTTTTCGTCCGTCGGCCTGCGCAACTTTGCTTGCCGCTGCACCTGCCGAAGAAATATCTTCCTCGCGTCATCTTGGTTAAGCTTTGTATTCCGCCCATATGGTGTCAGTGTCCACACGCCGCGCCGGCTGGAGTCAATCAGACCCTCCCAAACCAAGTACTGTCTCGCCCAGTGAACTTGGTTGTAAAACCGCTCTTGGCCAGACTTCAGTACCGCGTTTCGCAATACTTCAGGAACTTTCTCGATCTGGGCTATCCGATCAAGTGCTTCGCGGGGTGAAGCAGAACCACCCAGGTCGCGAAGCGCGTTGAGCAGTGGTCCAAACCACTGAACGAATTCCGCATGTCGCGTTTTGCCGCCGGGTTCGTCGGGCGTCGTCACCTCACCGCCGCCTGTATCTGCGCGAGCACATCGCGGGCCGACACCGGAATCGGGGTACCGGGGCCGTAGATGCCCTTCACGCCGGCGGCGTAGAGAAAGTCGTAGTCCTGCCTGGGCACCACACCACCGACGAATACGATGATGTCGTCGGCACCCTGGCGCTTGAGCTCGGCGATGATCGCCGGCACCAGGGTCTTGTGGCCGGCGGCGAGCGTGGACACCCCCACCGCGTGGACGTCGTTCTCGATCGCCTGGCGCGCGCATTCTTCGGGAGTCTGGAACAGGGGGCCGATGTCGACGTCAAAACCGAGGTCGGCGAAAGCCGTGGCCACCACCTTGGAGCCGCGATCATGGCCGTCCTGGCCCAATTTGGCGATCATCACGCGGGGGCGGCGGCCCTGCGCCGCGGCAAAGGCCTGGATGTCCTGCTTGAGCTGCTCCCAAAAAAGCATGGTGTTCCCTTCGCTGGCATCGGAGTCATAAGCCGCCGCATACACACCGGTCACCTTGTGCGTGTCGGCCCGGTGGCGTCCGAACGCCTTCTCCAGCGCATCACTGACCTCGCCCACCGTGGCGCGCAGCCGCATGGCACGGATGCTCAGGTCGAGCAGGTTGCCCGAGTTGTCCTGCGCTGCCTGGCTCAGTGCTTCCAGTGCCGCGTTGACGGCTACCGTGTCACGGGCCGCACGGATCGACTGCAAGCGGCGGATCTGTCCGTCCCGCACTGCCACGTTGTCGATGTCGCGTGCTTCGATGGCGTCTTCACTCTTGAGCCTGTATTTGTTGACACCCACGATCACGTCCTGGCCGGAATCGATGCGCGCCTGCTTCTGTGCCGCCGCGGCCTCGATCTTCAGCTTGGCCCAGCCACTGTCCACGGCTTTGACCATGCCGCCCATCGCGTCGACTTCCGCGATGATCTTCCAGGCCGCGTCCGCCATATCCTGGGTCAACGATTCCATCATATAGCTGCCGGCCCAGGGGTCGATCACCTGCGGGATGTGTGTTTCCTCCTGGATGATCAGCTGGGTGTTGCGCGCAATACGGGACGAGAACTCGGTCGGCAGCGCGATGGCCTCGTCGAAACTGTTGGTGTGCAGACTCTGCGTACCACCAAACACGGCCGCCATGGCCTCGATCGTGGTACGCACGATGTTGTTGTAGGGGTCCTGCTCGGTCAGCGACCAGCCGGAGGTCTGGCAATGGGTGCGCAGCATCAGGCTCTTCGGGTTCTTCGCGTTGAAACCTTGCATGATGCGGCACCACAACAGGCGTGCGGCACGCATCTTGGCCACTTCCAGGTAGAAGTTCATGCCAATGGCCCAGAAGAAACTCAGGCGCGGAGCAAAATCATCCACGTCCATGCCCTTGGCCATGGCAGTACGCACGTATTCCTGCCCGTCGGCCAGCGTGAAGGCGAGTTCGAGCGCCTGGTTGGCGCCGGCCTCTTGCATGTGGTAGCCCGAAATGCTGATCGAGTTGAACTTGGGCATGTGGCCCGCCGTGTACTCGATGATGTCGCCGATGATGCGCATCGATGGCTCTGGCGGGTAGATGTAGGTGTTGCGAACCATGAACTCCTTGAGGATGTCGTTCTGGATCGTTCCGCTCAGCTTGTCCTGGGGCACACCCTGCTCTTCCGCGGCCACCACATAACCGGCCAGCACCGGCAACACGGCACCGTTCATGGTCATGGAGACACTCACCTTGTCCAGCGGTATCTGGTCAAAAAGGATCTTCATGTCCTCCACGCTGTCGATCGCCACACCGGCCTTGCCGACGTCTCCGGTCACACGCGGGTGGTCCGAGTCGTAACCGCGGTGCGTGGCCAGGTCAAAGGCGACCGACACGCCCTGCCCGCCTGCGGCAAGTGCCTTGCGGTAGAACGCATTCGACTCTTCGGCGGTCGAGAATCCGGCGTATTGGCGAATCGTCCAGGGCCGCACGGCATACATCGTCGCCTGCGGCCCGCGCAGGTAGGGTTCGAAGCCAGGCAAGGTGTGGGTGTGGGGCAGGTCCTGGGTGTCGAGCGCCGTGTACAGCGGCTTCACAGCAATGCCATCGGGCGTGTGCCAGGTGAGTGCATCGAGGTCGCCACCGGGCGCGGATTTGGCCGCAGCGCGTTGCCATGCCGGGAGGTCCCTCTGGTGGAACGGGGTGGTCGCCGCAGTGGAGGTGGGGGTGTTTTTGGCGTGCTCTGGGCTCATGGCGCGGTTCCGGTCGGGGGCTGTCAGTCTACGACTTGTACGACAGTGAGTTTACGTGATTCATAATTATTGATTCAAAATCTTGGCTGCAACTTACAATCCGCGCAGACCACGCCCGGCCCGCCGGCCCCGACCCGACCACCATGAACACTCTGCCCCTTGCCCCGCGCGCCCTGTACGAAGAGGTGGCCGAGTCCTTGCGCCAGCGCATTTTCAGCCGCGAGCTGGTTCCTGGTAGCTGGATCGACGAGCTGAAGATTGCCGAGGCTTATGGCATCAGCCGCACACCCCTGCGCGAGGCGCTCAAGGTGCTGGCAGCCGAAGGTCTGGTGACCATGAAAGTGCGTCGCGGCGCCTATGTGACCGAAGTGTCGGAGCAGGACCTCGCCGAGGTCTACCACCTGCTCAGCCTGCTGGAGTCCGACGCAGCCGGCACGGTGGCGACCCGTGCCAGCACGGCCCAGTTGCAGGATCTGCAGGCGCTGCACCAGCAACTTGAAGCCGCCGCGATGCCCGGCCAGCAGGACCGCGAACAGTTCTTCCGGGTCAACGAACAATTCCACATGCGCCTGCTCGACATCGCCAACAACCGCTGGTCACGCCAGACGGTGGCCGATCTGCGCAA
>JAYVRP010000801.1:0-4280 GCA_043776215.1 Rhodoferax sp.
GGCGGCGGTGCCGGCAAGGCGCTGGCCGAATGGGTGGTGCACGGGCAGACCGAGTGGGATCTCTGGTCGCTGGACCGGCGCCGCTTCACCGACTACGCCACCACGGCCTACACCGTGGCCAAGGCGGTCGAGGTCTACCAGAACGAGTACGCCTCGTCCTTCCCCTACGAGGAGCGCGCCGCCGGACGGCCGCTGCGCACGTCGCCGCTGTACGACACGCTCAAGGCCAAGGGGGCCCGCTTTGGCGCCCGTGGCGGCTGGGAGCGCGCCGTGTATTTCGACCTGCAGGGCAAGCTGCCTGAAGAGAACCTGTCGTTTCGGCGCGAGAGCATCTGGCACGGTGTGGTGGCCGAAGAGGTGCGCGCCGTGCGCGAGCGCGTGGCCGTGCTGGACCTGCCTGGTTTCACCAAGTTCGAGCTCCAGGGCGCGGGCGCGGCCCAGCACCTGAACCAACTCACCTGCTCGAAGCTGCCAGCGGTCGGCCGGGTGTCGCTGGCCTATGCGCTCACCCCCACCGGCAAGCTGCTGAGTGAATTCACGATCACGCGGTTGGCCGAAGACCACTTCTACATCATCAGCGCAGCGATCGCAGCGACGCACGACCTGGACCTGTTGCTGCAATCCTTGCCACCTGGTAGCCCGATCACGGTCCGGGACCGGTCGGCCGAGTTCGGCTCGCTGATCGTGGTCGGCCCGCGCTCGCGCGAAGTGCTGGCCCAAGTGACCCAGGCCGACCTGTCGAACGCCGGATTTCCGTGGCTGACGGCCCGAGAGATCACAACGGTCACGGGCAAGATGCTCGCGATGCGGGTGAACTACGTCGGCGAGCTGGGGTGGGAGCTGCACGCGCCGCTGGCGCAGATGGCAACTCTCTACGACGCCATCTGGCATGCCGGACAAGCCTTCGACATCCGGGACTTCGGCCTCTATGCCATGGACAGCCTGCGGGTCGACAAATGCTACCGGGGCTGGAAGAGCGACCTGGAGAGCGGCTACACGCCCCTGGAGGCCTCGCTGGACCGGTTCGTGGACGCCAAGAAGCCGTCCTTCGTGGGGCGCGAGGCCTTGCTGGCCGAGATCGCCCGCGGCCCGGCGCAGCGTTTCGTGCCTTTGACTTTCGACGCACCCGGCGACGCCGAGGCGCCCTATTGCGCACAGGTATTCCACGGCCAAGACAACGTGGGACTGACCACCTCCGGGGTCTGGAGCCATACGCTGGAAAAGAGCGTGGCACTGGCGTATGTGCGGGCCGATCTGGCCCAGCCCGGCACCCGGCTCGAAGTGGAAGTGCTCGGTGAGCGGCGCAGTGCCACCGTGCAGGCCGAGCCGCTGTACGACCCGACCAACCTGCGCCTGCGGGCCTGAACCCAACCCACGCACACCCAACCACCAGCAACCAGGGACCAGCCATGAACGAAACACTTGAACAGCCAGTGCGCCGCGGCGGCGCGCGCGAGGCCCGCCGCGCAGCACGCGCTGCGCCGCTGCCCGACAGCCTGCGGCCGGTGCGGCCCGGCATGAATGGCGGAAATTACAAGGCCTTGTCCGACGCGGACGTGCTGAAGATCCATAAGGCGGCACTGGATGCCCTGGAAACCATCGGTTTCGCCGATGCGCCGCAAAGCGGCATCGACCTCATGACCGGCGTCGGCGCCACACTGACCGACACCGGCCGACTGCTTTTTCCGCGTGCCCTGGTGGAAGACACCATTGCCAATGCGGCGCGCCATTTCGTGCTGCATGCACAGGACCCGAAATACGACATGGAGCCCTGGGGCTCGCGGGTCTATTTCGGCACCGCCGGCGCCGCCGTGCACATGGTCGATTCCAGGACCGGCGAATATCGCGACTCGACCACCAAAGACCTGTACGACATCGCCCGCGTGGTTGACACGCTGGAGCACCTGCACTTCTTTCAGCGCTCGGTGGTCTGCCGTGAACTGACCAACCCGGCGGAAATGGACTTCAACACCACGTATGCCAGCGTGGCGGGCACCACCAAACACGTGGGGTCGAGCTGGGTGTCGCCCGAGCATGTCGAGCAGAGTCTGCAAATGCTGCACATGATTGCCGGGGGCGAAGACAAATGGCGCGCGCGCCCATTCGTCAGCCAGTCGAACTGTTTTGTCGTGCCGCCGATGAAGTTCGCATTCGACGCCTGCAAGTGCATGGAGGTTGCTGTGCGCGGAGGCATGCCGGTGCTGCTTTTGTCCGCCGGGCAGGCCGGCGCCACCGCACCTGCGTCCCTGGCAGCCGCGCTGGTGCAGGAAGTGGCCGAATGCCTGGCCGGCTTGGTATATGTGAATGCCATCCAGCCCAAGGCGCCCGCCATTTTCGGAACCTGGTGTTTCGTGTCGGACCTGCGCACCGGCGCGATGTCGGGTGGCAGCCCGGAGCAGGCCCTGCTCTCTGCGGCCAGCGCGCAGATGTCGCGCTTCTACGACCTGACCGGCGGCACCGCCTCCGGCATGACCGATTCCAAACTGCCGGACGCCCAATGCGGCGCCGAGCGCGCCTACAACCACGCGCTGGTCGGCAACAGTGGCGCCAACTTGATCTATGAATCGGCCGGCATGATGGCCAGCCTGATGGGGTTTTCGCTGGAGAGCCTGATCATGGACAACGACATCATCGGGGCCGTGCAACGCACGATCCGGGGCATCGAGGTCAACGACGAGTCCATCTCGCTCGACACCATGCGCCAGGTTTGCCTGGAGGGCCCGGGCCATTACCTCGGGTCCGACCAGACCCTCAAGCTGATGCAGCGCGACTACCTGTACCCCACCATCGGCGACCGCGCCAGCCCCAACCAGTGGATCGAGCAGGGGCGACCCAGCATCGAATCACGCGCAGCCGCCAAGCTTGCCGCGACGCTGGCCACCCATTTCCCGTCGCACATCCCCGCAGCCCTCGACGACGCGATCCGCGCGCGGTTTCCGGTGAAGTTGCCACGCGAGGCAATGCAACGCCGCAGTTGACCCGGGCTCGCTGACCCAGCCGCGCCGGGCCGGTTCACAATCGGGTATCGGTTTGTGAACGGAGGAACACACATGGGATCGGGAAAAATATTGGTCGCCCAGGGTGGCGGCCCGACAGCGGTCATCAACCAGTCGCTGGTGGGTGTGGCGCTGGAGGCGCGCAGACACCACAAGGTGGAGCTGGTTTATGGCGCCCGCCACGGCGTGCGCGGCATCGTGAACGAGGACTTCGTCGACCTCACGCAGGAAACCAGCCACAACCTCGAACTGGTGGCTGCCACGCCGTCCTCGGCTTTGGGTTCCACACGCGACAAGCCTGACGCGCGTTACTGCCACGAAATCTTCGAGGTGCTGCGCAGCCACGCGATCGAGCATTTCTTCTATATCGGTGGCAACGACTCGTCCGACACCGTGCGCATCGTGAGCGAGGAAGCGCACAAGGCCGGTTACCCGCTGCGCTGTATCCACATTCCCAAGACGATCGACAACGATCTGGTCGGTAATGACCACACGCCCGGTTTTCCATCGGCAGCGCGTTTCGTGGCGCAGGCCTTTGCCGGCGTGAACCTCGATAACGCAGCCTTGCCTGGCGTCTACGTGGGTGTGGTGATGGGTCGCCATGCCGGATTCCTGACGGCGGCCTCGGCCCTGGGCAAAAAGTTCCCGGACGACGGACCGCACCTGATCTATCTGCCCGAACGCACCTTCGTGCTGGAGCAATTTCTGTCCGACGTGAAGGCCACGTATACCCGTTACGGGCGTTGCGTCGTGGCCGTCTCGGAGGGCATCCATGACGCCTCCGGCGTTCCCGTGCTGAGCCTGCTGGCCAAGGAACTGGAACACGACGCTCACGGCAATGTGCAGTTGTCCGGCACCGGCGCACTGGCTGACCTGCTGTGTGAAGAGATCCGCACCAAGCTGGGTATCAAACGCGTGCGTGGCGACACTTTCGGTTACCTGCAACGCTCCTTCATCGGTTGTGTGTCGGATGTGGACCAGCGCGAGGCGCGCGAGGTGGGCGAGAAAGCCGTGCAATATGCCATGTGGGGTTCGCACGACGGGTCGGTGGCCATCAAGCGGACCGGCTTTTATTCGGTGGACTACGAGTTGCTGCCGCTGGCCGCTGTAGCCGGAAAGACCCGCGTGATGGAGGACACGTTCATCACCAACAGTGGCACCGATGTGACCGACGCCTTCCGCCTCTACCTGCGGCCCCTGCTCGGCTCGGGCATGCCCGATGCCTTTCGTTTGCGCGCCACCCCGGTACCCAAGCTGAAACGATGATGTTTCTGGCGTCTAAGG
>JAYVRP010000802.1:0-4273 GCA_043776215.1 Rhodoferax sp.
TGCAGCGCTTACAGCCACATCTGAGCATATGGCATCTACGTCGCGTCAAGGGATCGCTGCGCTCGGGCTTCGCCCGCCCTTGACTCGACTTCGATGCGGAAAAAATCATGCCCGAAAAAAACACTCCGCCAGATTTGCGCGCTTTCTGGCAGCCGTTCACACCGTTGACGGTCTTGTAAAACATCGACCCCTTGCGGTGCAGTATCGCGCGCTTGAGGGCATGCTCAATGCGCAGGCACTCACAGGGCACGGCTCCAAACGGGTCCGGGTGGTAGGGCCGCCCCACCAGCTCGCCAAACGCCAACGCCGGCCCCTTCATCTGGGCGGCCCGCGCAAAAACGGCCAGCGCGTCCAGGGCGGATTGTTGGTAGTGACCTTGCCCCTGTGTTCCGGACTCCATAGACTGCCCACTATGCGGACTTCCTGTCTTGCTGCTGGTCCGCGATCCAGCGTTGCTCAAACGTCATGGGACTGACATAGTCCAACGTCGAGTGCAATCTTCTGTGATTGTAAAAAGTGAGCCAGCTGATCCCCTCGTCCATGGCTTCTCTCCTGGTGGCAAACCGCCTGCCGTAGAGCCGACCAACCTTCAGGCGACCCCACAAACTTTCCGTCGGTGCATTGTCCCAGCAGTCGCCCTTGCCGCTCATTGAAGACCTCATCCCGTAGCTGCTGAGCGCGGCCTGGAAGACTTCGCTGCAATACTGGCTACCCCGGTCGGAATGAAAGATCAGACCAGGCTCAGGAACGCGTCTAAACCACGCCATACGCAGCGCGTCGGTCACCGCGCTGGCCTGCATGTGCTCCGTCATGCTCCAGCCCACCACGAGGCGGCTGAATAGGTCGATGACCGCCGTCAGGTACAGCCACCCCTCGTCGGTGGCGATGTACGTGATGTCGCTGGTCCACACCGTGTTGGGCACCTTTGTCCTTTTCCCAAGCGATTGTGGCGATGAATTTTCCTCGCCCAAACACCTCGTCCATCAATACCTTGAGGTAGTGTCCCTCGTTGTCGTCAATCGTGACCCAGATCGAACCGTCCTCGCGCAACAACTCACGCAACAACTGCAGGCGCGACAACATCATGCTGAGCCACTGGGCGTGTTCGAGGTTGTCGTCGTAATGTTCGAAGGCGCTTCTGGTGTTGCAGGGGGCGTCAATATAGATGCACTTCACCTGCCCACGGTAAAAATGCAGCAAGGCCTTGAGCGCTTCCAGGTTGTCACCCTGGATGAGCATGTTGTCACTATCAGAAAGCCCCGGATGACCATGGACCGACACCGGTTCGAGCAGCCGGTAGGGCACATTGGCGGCGGTGGTGAAGGCGTCGGCGCGATTGAGCCAGTCGAGGGTGGGCATGCAGCGACCAATGGCGTAAGGAGCTGGGATTATCGGGGCGCGATCAATCCCTGATCGTCGACTCCACCACGCACCGCGTCACGCGCGGCGGCGATTCGCCAATGTGAAAACCCAGCCGGCGGTCGCGCAGCGCGGCATCGGCGGCGGTCAGACGCTCGAAGCGGCGCAGGTGCTCGTTCCAGGACGGATCGACGAACTGTTCGACGAAGCGTCCGGGCTCGTGGATATCGCGCAGCAGTTCCCACAACAACACGCCGTGGCGCAGCCGGCTGCTGCGGCTGATGTGCATCAGGGAGCGAAAATCGTCGGCACGCGCCGGGTCGATCTGGTACGCGATGCTCACCACCATGTGCCCGCTGGGCGGCGGCGACTCGGCCACCGGCGTCGTGAACTGCCGCAAGGGCGTCTGGTCTTCCTCTAGGCTGGTGTTCACCATCAGCCGGTTCGCCAGCAACACGGCCGATACACCGACTGCGGCCGCCAGCAGCAGACTGGTGGGCACGGAGGTCATCGTCCAGGCGGCGGCCACGTCGTTCATCCACATCGACAGGTTGGCCGCCAGCCAGGTGAACCACAACAAGCGAAACGCCGGCAGCGCCAGCGGGGTGAAAGGAGACATCGAGTCCGGCCGGATGGCGGAGTCGGGGTCAGTCGGCGGCATCGGGATGCAGGGGGATCCGGTTCGGTGGGGCGCGAGGGTGACTATAGTGTGCTGCCATCGGACAAGGAGAACACAGGTGCGCGATTCATCCCGATCCCCCGGCGGGTCCCTGGTGTATTCCACCGAGGGTGGGCGCATGTGCCCGGCCTGCCGCCATCCGCTTGGTGAATGCCAATGTCGAAACGCCAATCCACCTTCCAAAGCCGCAGGCAAAGTCAGGGTCAGCCGCGAAAGCAAGGGCCGTGGCGGCAAGACCGTGACCCTGGTGCATGGCCTGGCGCTGGAGCCTATCGCACTGGCGGTTTTGGCCAGGGAATTGCGCAACGCGTGTGGATGCGGCGGCACGCTCAAGGACGGTGTGGTCGAGGTGCAGGGTGAGCATGTGGACAGGGTGACCGCGCTGTTGCGGGCGCGGGGGTTGGTGCGTTAGTTTGGCTACACCCAAAAGCCTGCGACACGACTTTGTCTTGGGCGGCGCAGCGGGGGCGGTTTGCCAAATTGCGTGGAAGCTACGTCCGCCCGGCGCTGCACATGCCGCAGGTGCTTGAGGGGAATTGGCGACGGTGGGGCACCGCGACAGGGCTACCCGCTGATGGAGGTCGGCCGCTGCGCGGCGGCGAGCTCTGCGATGCAGCCCATGTGCGTCTTGAACACCGATGTCGTACATGATATCGTTGCCTGGCACCGAAGGAGAGACCATGCGCCGCGCACTTGTTGGCATTCCAGAGAGTAATCTGAAGGAACTGGATGCCTTGTCCGAAATTCAACACGTTTCTCGCTCCGAGTTGATTCGGCAAGCGGTTGCACAGTACCTTGAAAAACTCAGGCCATCGGAACTGGCCGACGACGCGTTTGGCCTTTGGAAAGATCGTCAGGTCGACGGCCTGAACTATGAGGCAAGGCTGCGTGCAGAATGGTGAAAGCCCTCTTTGACACCAACATCCTGATCGACTTCCTCAATGGCATTGCAGCTGCCAAAGCCGAGCTGGAGCTGTACGAGGAAAAGGCCATTTCAGCCATCACCTGGATGGAAGTGCAAGTAGGAACAACGCCGCAGGACCAGGCCGCGGTGGACCGTTTTCTCGCACGCTTCACGCTGTTGCCCATTGACGAACGCGTGGCACGGCGCGCGGTGGTGCTGCGCAAAGAAAAGCACGTCAAATTGCCAGACGCCATCATCTGGGCCACTGCGCAGGTTGACAGCCGTCTATTTGTGACCCGTAACAGCAAGGATTTTGCGATCAGCAATCCGGGTGTTCGTCATCCTTATGCGGTGTGACTTGCTGCGGCCGATTGATTTTCTTGGCGCCATGGCGCGCTCCTCAAAAGGGTATCGGGATCTTGGCGGCAATCAAATTCTGGATCCCGGCCTGAAGCCTACCGGGCTGACGTCGGCATTTCCTATTCGTCGTCTACTTCGATCCCAAGGTACCGGACGGTGATTTCCAGCCTGTGTGACCAAGCGGCAACTGAACTGCTCTTAGATTCTTGGGTCCGCAGCAGATACTAACTTTCATGATGCCCACTCGTCACCCCGCATCATGAAAGTTATTTCACGTTAAACGGTTCCAACAAGCTGTTCAGTACGTTCCACGTGCGAATAGGCGAGGAACCCAACGCGCCGGACTTTGCACGCAGGCTGCCCCAACGTCGGCAGAGCAGCACCGAGCGGCACGCCAACAGCAATGATGATGACCTGCAGCGTGCCGCGCTTGCCATCGCGGCTGTAGCCCAATTTGGCCAATGGGCAGCAGCTGCCCTCGAAGTAACTCGACGAGAGGTCGTAGAGCACCAAGGAGTCCTCTTGGAGGTGGCGTGCGGCCAGCTTCTTTTGGATCCGGTCTTGTCCCGCGAGCAGCCAGTCCATGGCGGCGTACAGATCGTCCTCGGTGGCCTGCACCACGCCAAACTCCTGCGCCAGGGTGCTGGTGTGCCAAAGCCGCGTGGTGGCCAGTTTGGTGGCCGGGCAAAGAATACGGGAAGCCACCATGGCTTGCACCAGGTCACGCTCAGGGCAAGGCTTGGAGGCCAGCAGGGAGGCAAAGCCCAAGCGCTGCATCGCCAGTTGCACGGCTTGCACATGGCCGTGCGCCAATGAGCGAGTGATCTCGAAAGTTTGCGCCACAGGCTGCAGGATCTCGCCGCGCAGGGTAGCCCGAATCGAATCAATCTGGGAAGCCGACAAGTCCGACAGATTGGCCAGCGTGCGCTTGCAAACCTTGGTGCCCTCGCGATAGGACTCACGCAACAAAA
>JAYVRP010000803.1:0-4273 GCA_043776215.1 Rhodoferax sp.
CGTCACCTTCGCCTCGGGCGGCGCCAGCGACATCGTCGCGCGCGTCATCTCGGAGCCGCTGGGCAAGGCGCTCGGGCAGGCCGTGGTGGTCGACAACAAGCCCGGTGCCGGCGGCACCATCGGCAATGCCTTCGTCGGCCGTGCGCCGGCGGACGGTTACACGCTGTTGTTCACGCCCAACCCGTTCACCACGGCACCGATGGTGATGAACCTGTCCCCCAGTGCCAGTTACGACGTGTTGAACGGTTTCGAGCCCATCATCAAGATCGCCACGCAGCCTTTGGTGCTGGTGGCGCATCCGGGCGCCGGCGTCAAGAGCATCGCCGAGATGATCGCCTCTGCCAAGGGCGGCAAGGCCTTGTCCTATGCCAGCCCGGGTGCCGGCTCGCCCATGCACGTGGTGGCTGAATGGCTCAACCGCTCGGCCGGCGTGAAGATCCAGCATGTGCCCTACCGCGGCGTCGGCCCGTCGGTCACCGACGTGGTGGCCGGCCACGTGAACACGGCTTGGGTCACCTTTGGCCCGGTCACGCAGTACATCGCCCAGGGTCGCCTGCTCGCGCTGGCAATCGGCGACGCGCAACGTTCGCCGCTGGCCCCCGCTGTTCCGACTTTGGCGGAGCAAGGCTACAAGGATGTTGTCGTCGGCGCATGGAACGGGTTCTTCGCGCCCAAAGGCACCCCGGCCGACGTCGTGCGCGTGCTCAACGGCCACTTCAACGACATCCTGAGGGAGCCCGAGGTGGTGCAGAAGCTGGCCACATTCGGCGCGCTGCCGGCCGGAGGCGCGCCGGGCGTACTGGGCAGCACCAATGCCTCGGAATTCGAGCTGATGAGCAAGGTCATCAAGGAACTGGGCATCACCGCCCAATAGACCCGACGTACTTGGAGATCGCCATGAGCCTGTCGACCATCGGCAAAGACGTCCCTCAAGTCACGGCCCGAGCCAAGGTGCTCGGCCGCGCGCAATACGCAGGCGACATCAAGATCGCCGGCATGTTGCACGGCAAGGTGCTGCGCAGCCCCTACCCGCACGCGCGCATCGTGCGCATCGACACATCTGCAGCACGCGCGCTGCCCGGCGTGAAGGCGGTGCTCACCGGCGCCGACGCGCCGCAGACGCGCTGGGGCGTACACCACAAGGAGCGGCTGATCCTGGCTGACGGCGTGGTGCGTTTCGCCGGCGAGGAGGTGGCGGCCGTGGCCGCGGTGACCGAAGAGATCGCGCGCGACGCGCTGGACCTGATCAACGTCGAGTACGAAGAGCTGCCGGCCATCCTGACGCCCGACGAAGCACTGGACGCAGATGCCCCCAGCATCCATCCGGGTCGCAACAATATCTCGCACGAAATCCAGTTTGCGCGAGGTGACGTGGAGGCTGGATTTGCCCGGGCGCACATCGTGCATGAGGCCACCTACCAGGTGCATTCCCAGTACCCGGGTTACCTGGAGCCGATGGCCACGGTGGCGATGATGGACCCGGACGAACGGCTGCTGGTCTGGACATCGACGCAGTCGGTGTTCCTGGCCCGTGCGCGACTGGCCTCCGCGCTGGAACTGCCCGCCTCGCGCATCCGCGTGGTGCAGACCACCACTGGTGGCGGTTTCGGCGGCAAACTGGTGGAAGACGCCAACAACCTGATCGCAGGGCTGCTGGCACTGAAAACCGGTAAACCGGTGCGCCTGGTCAACAACCGCCTGGAGGACTTCCTGGCCTGCTGCTCCAGCCTGCCCGAAACCATCACGCTGCGCATGGGGCTGGACCGCGACGGCCTGATCATCGCCAAGGACGTGCGTATCGTCGCCGAATGCGGCGCCTACAGCGGCCTGAGCGCCGAAGTGATGCATGTGAGTGCGATGCGCAGCGACAACATGCACCGGCTGCAGAACGTACGTTCCCATGCCACGCTCGTCTATACCAACAACCCGCCGCACGGCGCCTTTCGCGGCTTCGGCGGCACGCAGATGCAGTTCGCGCTCAACAGCCACATCCACACCATGGCAGGCATGCTGGGCATCGACCCGGTGGCACTCCACCTGCGAAATGCCATCGGCGCTGGCGAGACTTCGGTACACGGCTGGAAGATCGGCAGCACTGGCTTGAAGGAATGCATTGCCCAGTGCACTGCGGCGATCGGCTGGGACGCCAAGCGCACGCGCGCCAAGGGCCAGGGCACGCGCCGGCGTGGTGTCGGCATGGCGGCCGTCATGCATGTCAGCGGCAACCGGACCATCGGCAACTGGGACGGCTCCACTGTCACCGTCAAGGTCAACGAGGACGGACGGGTAATCGTCAACAGCAGCGAATGCGACATGGGCCAGGGCGCGATGACGATGTTCAGCCAGGTCGTCGCGCATGAACTCGACATCCCGCTGTCCCACGTGCATGTGCTTGCGCCCGACACCGACACCTCACCCTTCTGCATCGGCTCGCTGGCTTCACGCGTGACCATCGTGGCGGGCAACGCGGCCATCGTCGCGGCACGCGCGGCGCGCGACAAGCTGTTCGCGCTGGCCGCCACCGTGCTGGGGGCTGCGGCAGACCAGCTGGAAATGCGTGCGGGTAACGTCTGTGTACGCGGGGAGGCGGACCGCAAGGCGACGATCGCGGATCTGGCTCGCCAGCACATCTGGCGCCACGGCGGCGAGGGCATTCAGGTCAGCGGCACCTGGGACGCGCCGACCGTGATGCACGACGAGCAGGTCTACGGCAATGTCGCGCCGGCCTATTCCTTCGCTGCGCAGGCGGTGGAAGTGGAGGTGGACACCGACACGGGGCAGGTGACTGTGCTCGACAGTTTTGTATCCGACGACTGCGGCAAGGCATTCAATCCGCAAGCCATCCATGGGCAGAGCAATGGCGCTGCGGCCCAGGCCATCGGTTGGACGCTGTACGAGCAGTTGCTGCTCGAAGGCGGAAGGCTCATGAACGGCAACTTCGCCGACTACACCATGCCCACCGCCGACGCCCTGCCCTACCTGCGTGGCGGCATCGTCGAGTCCAACGACCCGAACGGCCCCTACGGTGCCAAGGGTGCCAGCGAAACCGCGATCCTGCCCGGTGCACCGGCGATTGCGAATGCGGTATTCGACGCGATCGGCGTGCGGTTCACCACGCTGCCGATCACGCCCGAGAAGGTGCTGGCTGGCCTGCGGGCGCAGATTCAGGAGCAGCGGCATGCGTGACTTCGACTTCCTGGAGCCACCCACGGTGGGGGAGGCCTGCCGTATGCTGGCCGATCTGGGCGACGACTGCCGTGCCATGGCCGGCGGCACCGCGCTGATGCTGGCCATGCGCCAGCGCATGCTTTCACCGACGCATATCGTGTCGCTGGCGCGGCTCGACGCAATGCGCGGCATCGACTTCGATCCGGTGCAGGGCCTGCGTATCGGTGCGCTTTCGCGGCACTGCGACGTGGCGCGCTCGACCCTGGTGCAACAACACTATCCGATGCTCGCCGGCATGGCGGCCCGGCTGGCCAACCCACAGGTGCGCAACCAGGGAACCCTTGGCGGAAACCTGTGTTACGCCGACCCTGCGACCGATCCGCCCGGCTGCCTGATGGCGCTGGACGCGCAGGTGGTGCTGGACGGTGCGCAGGGCGAACGGGTGTTGTCGATGCAGGAATTCCAGGTCGATTACTACCAGACCGCCTTGCAGCCTGACGAACTGCTGCGCGAGATCCGCATCGCGCCGCCCCTGCCGGGCAGCACCGGCCACTACGCGCGCTTCCTGCGCACCGCTGCCGAACACCGCCCCCTGGTCAACGTGGCGCTGGCACTGCGCCGCGACGCCGGTCGTGGCCATGCGGTGCGGCTGGTCACCGGCGCGTCCACAGCCATCCCGACCCGCGCCATCCGGGCCGAACAGTTCCTCGAAGGACAGGTGGTCACGCCGGCGGTGGCCGCCGAGGCCGCCGCCATGGTGGCGGCCGATATCGACCCCTTGTCCGACCAGCGTGGCAGCGGCGACTACCGGCGCGCCATGGTGGGTGTGACCGTGCAACGCAGCATCGCCGCCCTGTTCGGGCTGGCCCAGGAATAAGGAATCGCCCATGGGCAAACATCTGATCAACATCCGGGTCAACGGCGAAGCGCATAGCCTGGAAATGCCCGCGCGGCGCATGCTCTGCGACTTCCTGCGCGATGACCTCAACCTCACCGGCACCAAGCGCGGCTGCGAGACCGGCACCTGCGGTGCCTGCTCGGTTCTGCTGGATGGCGTGGTGGTCAAGTCCTGCCTGTCGCTGGCGGTGCAGGCGCAGGGGCGCAG
>JAYVRP010000804.1:0-4266 GCA_043776215.1 Rhodoferax sp.
GCGGCCGTGTTGCTGGTGTGGGGTGAGCGGCTGCCGGCGGGGCACGGCTTTCGCCTGCATTTCCGGGAGTTGCAGCAGCCTTTGGCCCCCAACCTGGAGGCCGCCGTGTGCCAGGTCAACGAGGAAATGGAGCGCCTGGTGCGAGAGTGTCCTGCACAGTATCTGTGGGGCTACGCGCGCTACAAGCAGCCCAGGGGTGATGTTGCATGAGTGGCGAGTTGGCATGCTGACCCAACTTGGCATCCTCGTCATGCGCTTCATGTCCCGACTGGACCTGCCCTGGGTGCGCGCCTTGGGCACGCTGCTCGGGTGGGTGTTGTACGCCCTTGCGGGATCGCGCCGACGGGTGGTGTGGGTCAATCTGCGCCTGTGTTTTTCCGAGTGGACCCAGGCGCAATTGCGCGCGGCGGCAGTCGACACATTTGTCCATTTCGCCCAGGCATGGCTCGACCGAGGCTGGCTCTGGCACGGCTCCGCCGATGTATTGCGCCAGCGCCTCGTCCTGGAAGGTGCGCTGGAGGAACTGGAGGGCCAGACACCGACGGTGATCTTCGCGCCGCATTTCGTCGGCCTCGATGCCGGTTGGACCGCCTTGACGCGCACCTTGCCGCGCCGCTTCACCACGATCTACTCCAACCAGGTGGACAAAGAGCTGGATGCGTGGATCCTTGCCGGGCGAAAGCGTTTTGGCGAGCCGCGTCTGTTTGGCCGTGACGACGGGTTGAAACCGGTGGTGCAGGCACTGCGTGCCGGGCAACCTCTCTACCTTCTGCCGGACATGAACATCACGCGGCAGGAGTCCGTATTCGTGCCTTTCTACGGTGTCCCGACAGCGACATTGACATCCCTGTCACGGTTCGCCAGCCTGGGGCGCGCAAAGGTCGTGCCGGTGGTGACGGAGATGAGCGACACGGGTTATGTCGTCCATGTCAAACCTGCCTGGAAGGACTACCCGACACAAGACCTGGCCGCCGATGCGGCCACCATGAACCGCTACCTGCAGAACTACATCGACACGATGCCAACCCAGTATTACTGGGTGCACAAACGCTTCAAGGTGCGACCAGCCGGAGTTCCGTCAGTCTACTGAGGTGGGGAGGGCGGACACAGGCCCGTCGGAAGAGTCAGGCTCCATGGTGCTGAGCGGCCCGGCTGGATGCGCCCATTGCCATAGGCGTCGGGAAATATCGTCAATACCGGCGCGTTTGGGCGCAGAGAAAAGCACAGCGTCGCCACCGCCCGCCTGCAACTTCGCGATCGACAGCGCGGCCGCGCCTTCGCTGCGGGTGAGTTTGTCGGCCTTGGTCAGGACGATCAGAAACTTCAAACCCTGCTCGACCCGCGGCCGGATGACATCCAGCAAGATGTCGTCGAGTTCGGTCAGGCCGAGTCGGGGATCACACAACAAGACGATACCTGTCAGGTTTTCGCGTGTGACAAGGTAGTTGGCCATCACCTGCTGCCAACGGATCTTGTCCTGTTTGGGAACCGCGGCGTAACCATAACCCGGGAGGTCCGCCAGCACGGTATCGGTGGCCCCCTGCTTGCCAAGCGTGAAGAGGTTGATGTGTTGCGTCCGCCCCGGCTTGCGCGATGCGAACGCCAGTTGTTTTTGCTGCGTCAAAATGTTGATGCAGGTGGATTTCCCGGCATTCGAGCGGCCGACAAAGGCGATCTCGGGAACCGCCATTTGCGGCAGGAAATGCAGTTCGGGCGCGGATGTGAGGAACTTGGCGGTATGCAGCCACCCAGATGCGATCACGGACGCTGCGGGCGTGGGCGCGGCGGCGGGTTTGGATGCGCCGCCCGCGCGCTTGGTGGTGGTAGTCATTGTTTGTAAGGGGGAAGGCGCTGGGCCGCATTGTAGAATCACGCTGTTTTTGCCTACCAGACACCCATCCCCATGAAGCTGATTTCCCACCTGCTGCTGGCCATCGCTTTGGTCGTCACCACCACATGCGTATCGGCGCAGGACACCAAGCCTGCAGCGGCCAAGGCGCCAGAAGGCGCACCCGCCAAAGCCGACCCGGTGAAAGCGGCAAAACCGGATCTGGCCAAGGGTGAGGCCAGCTTTGCGGTATGCGCAGCGTGCCACGGAGCGGATGGAAACTCTGGCACACCGACCTTTCCCAAACTGGCGCAGCAGCATCCTCAGTACCTGATCAAGCAATTGCAGGAGTTCAAGTCCGGCAAGCGCAACAACGCTGTCATGAAGCCGTTTGCAACCGCCCTGTCAGACGATGACATGCGCAATATCGCGTACTGGGTCAACAGTAAGCAGGCCAAGACCGGGTTCGCGAAAGACAAGGAACTGGTGCGACTGGGTGAGCGCATTTACCGCGGGGGCATTGCGGACCGTCAGGTGGCAGCTTGTGCAGGATGCCACAGCCCCAATGGCGCCGGCATCCCGTCGCAGTATCCGCGTGTCAGCGGCCAGCACTCGGATTACACGGTGGCGCAACTGACGGCCTTTCGTGATGGCGTGCGTCAAAATGGCCTGTCGATGACGCAGGTCGCAGCCAAACTCAATGACCGTGAGATCAAGGCTGTAGCCGACTATATGGCCGGTCTTCGCTGAGCACCTGACATCTGACGGAGCGCCTTCCCCGCGGCCTCCAAGTGCCATTTGCCCAGGGCGGAGACCGTCCCGTCCGACGATCAACGCAGGGCCGGGGTGCGCGACTCATCCCTTGTTTGTCATAGACTCGGGAACTTTGTAAGAATCAGGTTGTTCACACGACCATTGCCTTACAAGGACATCACCATGATCATCAAGACACAGCGTGACGGATTTTGCATCCCTATGGCAGGCGAGCTCACCCCGCGCAGGGTGTACGAACAACGCCGATTGATCCTCAAGCAGATGGCGACCGGGGCGGCGGGTGTTGCGTTGGCTTCGTGGGCAAGCCGACAGGGACTTGCGCAGTCTGTGCGACCCGGCAAGCTGGCGGCCTTGCAGGCATCCAGATCCACGTTGCCCGGTGCAGCCACGATGGAAAAGGTCACTGACTACAAAGACGCCTCGACCTACAACAATTTCTACGAGTTCGGGACCGACAAGGATGACCCGGCCAAGAATGCCCATACCCTGAAGACGACGCCCTGGTCCGTCGAAATCGAAGGCATGGTCAAGAAGCCGGCAAAGTTTGCGCTGGAAGACCTGCTCAAGCTCAGCGCACAGGAAGAGCGTACCTACCGGCTGCGGTGCGTCGAGGGTTGGTCCATGGTGATTCCATGGATTGGTTATTCCTTGTCTGAATTAATCAAACGGGTGGAGCCGCTGGGCAGTGCCAAGTTCGTCGAGTTCGTGACGCTCGCCGACCCCAAGACGATGCCTTTCGTCGGCTCGCGTGTGCTGGACTGGCCGTACGTGGAGGGCTTGCGGCTCGATGAAGCCATGCATCCTCTGACGCTGTTGTCCTTCGGCATGTATGGGGAGGTCCTGCCCAACCAGAGCGGTGCACCGGTGCGTCTGGTTGTTCCCTGGAAATATGGATTCAAAAGCGGCAAGAGCCTGGTCAAAATCCGCTTCACCGACAAACAGCCTGCCACTGCCTGGAACAAGGCGGCTGCAAGCGAATATGGGTTCTATTCCAACGTGAATCCGGATGTGGACCATCCACGCTGGAGCCAAGCCACGGAGCGACGGATCGGCGAGGATGGTTTGCTCGCCAAGAAGCGCAAGACCTTGATGTTCAACGGTTATGAGGCGCAGGTCGGGCAGTTGTATGCCGGCATGGATTTGAAAAAGTTCTTTTAGGTGTTGAACCAGTCGCACGCTAGCGGTGGCCGCGATGGGGCTGTGGGCGGGGGGGCACCGCTACTGTCAGCTGCTGCGGCCTTGCGCCGCCTGCCGCTGCATCGGGCGGCCAAACCCGTGTTTTTTGTTGCTGCGCTGTTGCCTTTTGCGTGGCTGTTTTATTCGGCGCTGGGCAACCATCTGGGTGCCAACCCGGCACAGGCCTTGGTACGCTCAACCGGTGACTGGACCTTGCGCTTTTTGTGCCTGGTGCTGGCGGTGACTCCGCTGCGCGTGTGGACCGCTACCCCTGCACTGGCGCGCCTGCGCCGCATGGCGGGCTTGTTCGTGTACTTTTACGCGATCCTGCATTTGTTGAGTTATGGCTGGTTCGACATGGGATTCGAGGTGGGCGATATCGTTCGTGACATCGTCAAACGTCCTTTCATCCTCGTGGGATTTACTGCTGTAGTCTTGCTGACGCCGCTCGCGCTCACATCTTTCAATCGGGCGATCAGGTTCATGGG
>JAYVRP010000805.1:0-4257 GCA_043776215.1 Rhodoferax sp.
TCCACGCTGGCGCGCATCATTGCCGGGCTGGATGCGCCCACGTCCGGCGACATCCGGTTTGCCGATGCGGCGCAGGCCGGGCACCGGATCCAGATGATCTTCCAGGACCCGTATGCGTCGCTGAATCCACGTTACCGTGTGGGCACGGCGATTGCCGAGCCGATCCGCTTCCAGAAGCTGCTGCCCGAGGCGCAGGTGATGCCACGCGTGCACGAATTACTGCGCCAGGTGGGCCTGGCTGCGGCTGACGCCTCGAAGTTCCCGCACGAGTTCTCGGGCGGGCAACGCCAGCGCGTGTCGATTGCAAGGGCCTTGGCCGGCAACCCGACCTTCCTGGTCTGCGACGAACCCACCTCGGCACTGGACGTGTCGGTGCAGGCCCAGATCCTGAACCTGTTGCGGCGCCTGCAGGAGCAACTCGGCCTGACCTGCCTGTTCATCAGCCACAACTTGGCCGTCATCAATTACGTGTCGCACGATGTCGGCGTGATGTACCTGGGTCGTCTGACCGAGGTGGCTCCCACACGCACCTTGTTCGAGGCACCCAAACACCCGTACACGCAGATGCTGCTGGCCGCGCTGCCGCGCCTGGACACGCGCGGGCGTGACAAGCCGCCCATCATGGGCGAGATCCCGAGCCCGCTGGACCCCCCGTCCGGCTGCGCCTTCCATCCGCGCTGCCCGCATGCCAATGACCGCTGCCGCGCCGAGCGGCCCGAACTGCACGCCACCCCCGACGGGGCACAGGTGGCCTGCCATGCCGTCGCCGAACAGCGCATTGCCGTACCCCTGTTTTCCATGAAAGACGCCGCCCATGCCTGAAACAAGCCCCCCCCGCCTGGTAGACCTGCTGATCGTGCACGGCACCCTGATCACGGTCGACACGGAGCGTCGCGTGATCGAGGACGGCGCCGTGGCCGTCGAAGCCGACCGCATCGTCGCAGTCGGCACAACGGCCGACCTGCTGGCCCGATTCACTGCACGCAAAACGCTCAACGCCCGTCGCAAGGCGGTGCTGCCCGGCCTGATCGACTGCCATGCCCATGCCGGCCACGGGTTGCTCAAGACCCTGGGCGGCGGAGATTCCGACGCCTGGATGGAGGCCTGCCGCGTGATCTACACCACCGGCTCGGACGAAGAGTTCTGGTATGCCGAAGCCAAGCTCGCAGCGCTCGAGCGCCTGCGTTTCGGCACCACCACCGGGGTGTGCATGTTTGGTGGCGGCGACAGCATCATGCGGGTGGACGACCCGAAATATGCCGCGCGCCACAGCGCGGCGATCGCCGAGACCGGCACCCGGTCTTTCCTCGCGGTCGGCCCGTCACGCCCGCCCGGACCCCGTGTCTACGCCACCTGGAACGGCACGCATCGCGTGGACCGCGACGTGTCCTTCGAGCAGATGTACGACACCTGCGTGGACATCGTGCGCACCCAGCATGGCATGGCCGACGGGCGGGTCAACATCTGCATCACCCTGCCGGTATTCCAGCCCAACCACGAGCGGGGTCACGAACCCTTCACCCAGGTGTTTCACGACCAGGCGCGTCAATACAGTGAACTCGCGCGCCAGCACGGCCTGGCCTTCACGCAGGACGGGCACCGCACCGGCACGCTGGCACTGGCCCATGAGCAACTCGGTCTGCTGGCGGAGAACGCCTTCATGTCGCATTCGATCGACCTCACCGACGCCGACATCGCCGCCTGTGTGGCCACTGGCACCAAGATCATCCACAACCCGAGCGCAATCATGTCGATCCGGGGTCGATGCCCGGTGCCTGAACTCATCGATGCCGGCGTGACCGTGGCACTGGGCTCCGATGGCACCGCCCCGGACCGCAGCTACGACATGTTCCGCCACATGTTCCAGTGCATGCATTACCACCGCCGCCATTTCCGTGATGCAGGCGTGTTGCCACACGGCAAGGTGCTGGAGATGGTCACCATCGACGCGGCGCGCGCGCTGGGGCTGGAAGCAGACATCGGCTCGCTGGAGGTCGGCAAGAAGGCCGACATCATCCTGGTGGACCTGTTCAAGCCACACATGATGCCGCTCAACATGCCGGTGTACCGCGTGACGGCCTTCGCCAGTGGTGCCGATGTGTGCACCACGATTGTCGATGGCCGGATCCTGATGGAAGACGGCAAGGTCACGACGGTGGATGAAACGGAGGTCATGGAGCTGGCCCAGGTGGCCACCGACCGCATGTTGGAACGCACCGGCCTGCAGCACCTGCTGGAGTCACCACCGACCCTCTGGAGGTCGGCCCACTACTGACCGACTCATGCAAATCGATTTCGCCACCCTCTCGGCCTACCAGCGTTACAAGCTGATGGCCAGCCTGATCGTGCCGCGCCCGATCGCGCTGGTCACGACCATCAACGCCGCCGGCGTGGTGAACGCGGCGCCGTTCAGCATGTTCAACATGCTCGGCGAGGACCCGCCGATTCTGATGATCAGCATCAACAAGCTGCAGGACCACCACCTCAAGGACACCTCGGCCAATATCCTGGCCAACGGTGAGTTTGTGGTGCACATCGCCGACGAAGCCATGGCCACGCAGATGCACCGCTGCGGCGACACCCTGCCCTCCGATGTCAGTGAACTGCAGGTCGTCGGCCTGAGCTCGGCACCCTCACGCGCCGTGCGGCCGCCGTACATCGTCGAGGCACCAGTGGCCTTCGAATGCGTGTTGTCGGAGAAGCTGGAGACCACCAGCCGGCATATCTTCATTGGCCGCGTGTTGTGGCTGCATGCGCGCGACGACCTGATCGATGTCGAGCGCTACCGGGTACGGCTGCAGAACTATTTTCCGGTCGCGCGCTTTGGGGCGAGTTATTACATCCGCACGCGCGACCGCTTTTCGATGGACCCGGAAATGGCGGGTGCCGAGTCGAATCCGATCGACGAAATCAGTTGACAAAGGGCGTGCCTCCATGAACCTTCAGACCATCCGCAACGTGCGTCCGCTGGGCGGCTCACCCGTCGACCTCCTGCTGGACGGTGGCACGATCCAGTCCATCCTGCCGGCCGGCACGGCTCCACCGGACCTGCCCTGCCTCGTCGACGGCCAGGGCCAGTTGCTGCTGCCGGCGCTGGTCGAGAGCCACACCCATTTCGACAAGACCTTGTGGGCCACCCCGTGGCGGCCCAACACGGCCGGGCCCACCCGCAACGACCGCATCAGCAACGAACAGGTACTGCTGCAGGACTTTCCGGTTCCCATTGCAGAGCGTGCCGGCCCGCTGATCGAACACTGCATCGCCCAGGGTGCGCTGGTTTTCCGCAGCCATGTGGACACACAGACCGTCTGGGGCCTACGCAACGTCGAGGCCATGCTGGCCTTGCGCGACAAGTACCGGCACCTGATCGATCTTCAACTGGTCGCTTTCCCGCAGGGCGGAATGCTGGTCGTACCGGGAACCACCGACCTCATGCACCAGGCGCTCGCCATGGGTGTCGACCTGGTTGGCGGCATCGACCCGGCAGCCATCGACCGCGACCCGATCCGGCACCTGGAGACCATTTTCGGCATGGCCACACGGTATGACCGCGGTCTGGACATCCACCTGCATGACCCGGGCGACCTGGGCCGCTGGGAGATCGAACGCATCGCCGACATGACACAGGCCCACGGTATGCAGAGCCGCGTCATGATCAGCCACGCCTACTCCCTTGGCTCCTTCGCGCCCCTCGACCTGCTGCCACTGGCGGACCGGCTGGCGGAGCTGCGCATCTCCATCATGACCTGCGGGCCGGCACACTTCACCGTGCCGCCGGTGGCCTTGTTGCGCAGTCGGGGCGTGAATGTGTGCTCGGGTTCGGACGGTATCCGCGATGCCTGGAGCCCCATGGGCAACGGCGACATGCTGGAGCGGGCCTGGTTGCTCGCCCTGCGTTTTGGCTGGAGCAAGGATGCCGACCTGGCCATGGCATTCGATATCGTGACCCACGGCGGTGCGCGTGCCCTGGGCATCCCAAACTACGGGCTGGAGCCGGGTTGCAGCGCCAACCTGGTGCTGGTGAGCGCTGAAAACCTGGCTGCGGCGGTGCTGGAGCGCAGCCCGCAGCGCACCGTCATCAGCCGGGGCAAGATCGTGGCGCGCAACGGCGTGTTCGACGGGCTCTGAGTCGCGGTCGAGGCCTGGCCATGCGGACCCGCCTGAAGGCCGCCTTCGTTGTCGGGTTCACGGGCACGTCCCACGAACTCTGGCGCGACGGCGAAGTCGTGTTCTCCGGTGACACCATCGAGTTCGTCG
>JAYVRP010000806.1:0-4251 GCA_043776215.1 Rhodoferax sp.
CCGCCACACGCTGGAACCTGCCAGCGCTGCACGCCCAGGTGCTGGCCAGCCAACGGCGGCGGCGCTTCGTCTATGGTGCGCTAACCCATGGCAAACTGACCAGCTGGGACCACCAGCCGCTGGTGGACGCCAGCCAGCAGTACATGCGCAACCACATCGACCTGGACGACCTGGAGCGGCGGGCGCGTTTTCCGAGACCCTGACCCTTGGCCTGCCCGGGCGCTTCTGCACTGCGGGCGCCAGCGCAAGCCACCGGCCAGATGCCCCGCACAAGTGGCGGCCATCGCGCATCCCCCATTGGAGGGAATACACGGCCGATGAAGCTCCCTACGATGGCCATGTCGCCATGATCGACCGGTTTTTCGGGGCTGCACGCAACCGCAGAGCCGGCCAGCATGGCGCGAACGGGGATCCGGCGACGGGCTCCCACTTTTCATCCGCACCTCAAGGAATCAACATGAACAAACTACTCTTTGCGCTCACCATCGCCATGACCCTCTCATCCGGAGTCGCCCTGGCCGAAGAAAAGACCAAGACACCCCAGCAAAACAAGATGGCCATGTGCAACAAGGAAGCCACCGGCAAGACCGGCGACGAACGCAAGGGCTTCATGAAAAGTTGCCTGAGCACCAAGGGGGATGTGCAACAGAGCAAGGCGAAAGCCTGCAATGCCGAGGCCAGCGGCAAGAAGGGGAATGAACGCAAGGAGTTCATTGGTGAGTGCCTCAAGAAGGCCTGACGCTGCCCGGTGTGGCGCACCTTGCGCAGCCTTGACCCTCCGGCCCGGCAAGCGCCGGGCCGGAGGATGGGTTTCCCGAATTTTGCAAAAGGTGGGGCATTGATTACCCCGACTCACAACGCACCAAGATGCAGCACGAAATGCGCTATGCGTACTACGCTGGCACCATGGCCACTCAATTTTTGACTTTGAGACTGACTGCGGAAGACGCTGCGCTGATGGCGCACTTGCATGCGCAAACGGGTCTGACAAAATCTGACATCGTCAAACGCGCGTTGCGCCAACTTGTGAACTCGGACGCGTTGCCCGCCAATGTTGGCCTGTTCGCGTTGGGCCAAGCCAATTTTGGTCGCCAGGGTGATGCCACGCGCCAATCTGCCGATGTCAAGCGTGTGATGTGCGAGCGCCTGCAATCCAGGCAACGTTGATGTAGCGCCTGCCGAAGGCCTCGCGCCCTTGTGGTAGCGCGAAAACCCGGCCACCAGTTTTTCGAAATGCACGCACAGATCGAGCGCCGATTTGTAAATGGGCAGGTGCTCGTAACGTGCCATGGCGCGGCCCTACTGAAAAAAATCCTGATTTGCGCGGCCGTTGGGGGCTGGCCTTGCAGGCCGCGTCGGTCCAGAGGTCCGACTCTTCGCCAGGCACAAAGCAGCCGCAGGGCTGCTTTGTGTCGGGGCTCAGCCCCCAAACCCCGCATAAGACCCAAAGGGTTCAAAGCGCCAAAGCGCCAACTGCCCGCCGCCGACGGACCAGCCCCAGACACGCCAACGCGGTCAGCGCCAACACCAGCGACTCTGGCTCAGGCACCTGGGCGGCAAGCACATCGCCGGGGCGCACAGCCATGGCATACAAACCACTGGTCTTATTGATGAGGTTCTGGCTGCCACGGTAGGTAAAGAAGTACCACGCGAAACTCGAATTCGGCGCGTACTCCGTACCGGACCAGTAGCCGTCGGACTGCATTTTCAAGAAGTCGCCAACGTTGGTCAGTCCATAGCCAGCTTGTCCATGGAAGTTGTTGCATGTCGGATCGCCTGCCGGGCAAAAGGACAGATTGCCCAACGTCACATAGAACAAGTGCGCCATCTCGGAGCCGCTGGTGTCGACGTTGTAGCCGCAGTCGGTGCCGCCCGCATAACTGAAGTTGCAACCGGAGGTGCCGCTATCAGTAATTGACGGCAGCCGCCAGTCACTGATGGCGTTTGCACCGGTGCCAGTGACCATGTTTTGTGCGTAATTGTTCTGCGAAGTCCAATCCTTAGCGCCATTGATATCGGCATTGCGCAACCAGGTGATGCCCAGGTCCTGGTCCCACAAATAAACCGAGTTGGGGTCGTTTGCCACCACCGCATTGCGGTTGATGTCGCGCCCGACGAGCGGGGTCGCCGACGCGGATCCGATCCCCGCAGCCACGACCAGCGCTGCAAGCAACGCCCCGAGTTTCTTGAAATTCATATGGAGCCTTTGCGTCTGTTGTTCGCGCCGGAAAATGCCGACTCGGGCAAACAGCAAAATTTGTGCCGAGCGTTACAAAATATCTGTGAACATAAGTAAATCAATGGCTTGGCTTGGCTTGGCTTGGCTTGGCAATGATTGTAAAAATTACCGACAGCGCGCACAAGGAATATTCACCACACCCCCCACCCGTCGCCACCCGTGTTGCAGCTCGGTGTTGGGCGCGGTTTCGCCGCCCAGGGCCGCCGTGTGGTCAAGATCATTGCCCACGCCCGGCACACAATGCTGCGGCAGAGGCTTCTCATCCAGCATCGCCGACCGGCTTCGCCAGGCCGGGTGGTGGTGGCGCCGAACCTCCAGGGTGCGGTAAGGAACGTCGGCGACAACAACGGTGGCAATGGATTCGGCGTTTGACAAGATGCAGTGTGCGGGCTTGGGCAGGACGCCCCTTCGCTGGGCGTTGCCGTGGGTGCCATCAGGCCTGCTTCAACTCGGCGCAGAGCGCCGCCAGCGGCATCGCCTGCACCCCGTTCCCCAGCGGGAACGGCTCCAGACCGGGGTAGACGACCAGCTTACGTTGCGGGGCCAGGTCTTCGCATGCCGCGTGAAAGCCGCGCTCCACTTTGGGCGTCAGGCTGCGCTTGATTTCAATGGCCCACAGTTTGCCGTCGGGCCAGGCCAGCAGCAGATCTACCTCCGCCCCGCCGCTGGTGCGGTAAAAATAGCCCTGCACGTTGGCAGGGGCGTAGGTCAACAGGTTTTCAATGGCAAACCCTTCCCAGCTTGCGCCCACCACGGGGTGGGACAGCAAGGCATCTTTGGTTTCAATGCCCAGCAGGGCATGCACCAAGCCGCTGTCGCGGATGTAAACCTTGGGCGACTTGACCAGGCGTTTGCCCACGTTGGTGTGCCAGGGCTGCAGGCGGCGCACCAGTAGCAGGGCGCATAGCAGGTTGATGTAGCTGTGGGCGGTTTTGGCATCCAGCCCCAAATTGCGCGCCAGTTGGGCCACGTTGAGCAGGCCCCCTTGCAGGTGAGCCAGCATGGTCCAGAGGCGGCGCAGGGTTTGCGCCGCAACACGCGGCCCCAACTGCGGTATGTCGCGCTCCAGATAGGCGCGTATGAAGTTGTCGCGCCAGCGCAGGCTGCGCTGCTGGCTGGGGGCCATCAGGCTTTCGGGGAAGCCGCCGCCCAGCCACAGGGTTTCAGCCTGCTCGGCGCCGACTTCCAGCACGTCCAGGGGGGCCAACTCAAGGTAGGCAATGCGCCCCGCCAGCGTCTCTCCAGACTGCTGCAGCAAGTCCAGCGAGGCCGAGCCCAGCAGCAGGTATTGGCCCGCACGCTTGCCGCTGCGCCGTGCCTGATCGATCAGGCCGCGCAGCACGGGGAACAGGCCCGGCGCACGGTGCACCTCATCAAGAATGACGAGCTTGTCCAGGTGATCCGCCAGGTACAACTCGGATTGCGCCAATTTGATTCGGTCGCGTTCGGATTCCAGGTCCAGGTAGAGGCTGCCCGGCAGCGTTTTGGCTGCTTCCAGCGCCAGCGTGGTTTTACCCGCCTGGCGTGGCCCCAGCAGGGCCACCGCCGGGGAGTGGTGGATCTCTTCGATGAGCTTGGGCAGTATATGGCGGCTGAACATGCATGCAATTATGGAATCTTAGTCCTATAAATGCAAGGATAAACTGGGGTGCGCTGCGGTTCAACCAATGCAGCAACTCACTGCGATGCTTCTCGCGCAGGCTTTTCCAGACGATCACGTTGACACTGCCGGTCTCGTCCTCCAACGTCACGAACACCACGCCCTTGGCCGTTTGCGGCTGCTGGCGCATGACCACGATGCCGCACGCGCGCACCTGAAGGGTCAG
Organism: Rhodoferax sp.; assembly: GCA_043776215.1. Classification (GTDB taxonomy): domain Bacteria; phylum Pseudomonadota; class Gammaproteobacteria; order Burkholderiales; family Burkholderiaceae_C; genus CAISIP01. Next base: position 4,066 of record JAYVRP010000806.1, read on the forward strand.
GGTCGCCGCGCGCGCAGGATCATCGCCCATACGCTGCACACAACGCTGCAGCCCTGAATGCCATTGAAACGGAGACCCGGGCCCAACCATCGAGCGTGTCGGATTGGTCGGCAGCTGAGCCATAATTCCCGGATGCCCACCCAGTTGATCGACACTGCCACCAGGGGAGCGACGAGCGCCTTCCGG